>CALDSP010000022.1 GCA_937924465.1 uncultured Leptospiraceae bacterium | reverse complement strand
TACTTATAGGAGTAGAGTTTAAAGAAAGAAATATTGGAAATTATATAGTAGAAGAGATTTCTTAAACGTTGGGTGCAAAATAATAAAATATATAGATCATTTATTCAAAGAATCATTTAAAAAACTTTTTTAGTTTTCTTTGTCTCTCTCGGAACGAACATCAAGCAAAATAGGAACACTTTGTAATTTATAAGCTGAAGAAATTTTTTTCTTTAAAAAATTCAAAACCGATGCTTTAAATAAATCCTTATGATTTACAAAAAGAACTAGCTTAAAAGGGGAATTGGATACTTGGGTTGCATATAAAAGTTTAGGAATTTTTTTGCTAGTATGAGCAAACTTTGCCTCAGAAAGAAAGGTTTGGAGTTTTTTATTTAATTCATTTGTGGGTATTTTAATATTTGCTTTTTCAAAAACAGAAATACATTCAGAAAGAAGTTTTTGCACTCTTTGACGTTGCTGTGCACTGATAGATATAACTTTTACTTCAGTTGTTGGGTGAAATCTTTGAATCATAAGAGATTTATAAGTATCAAAAGTTTTTCCATCTTTATCTTCAATTAAATCCCATTTATTGACTGCAAAAATAATTGGTTTACCTTGTTTGTAGATCATGGAAAAAAGTTTTTTATCAAACTCTCCAATTCCTTTTGTTGCATCAATCAAATGAATTACTACATTTGCCTCTTCAATGGATTTCACTGCACGAGTATAAGAATAAAATTCTAAAGAGTCAGAACTTTTCTTACTAATTTTTCGAATTCCAGCTGTATCTACAATTTCAATCCAATTGTTTTCATGATAAATATAAGCATTCACGGAATCACGAGTTGTACCAGCTAACTTACTCACCGCAACTCGATTGTATCCTAAAAATGCGTTCAATAAACTAGACTTTCCGGAGTTTGGTTTTCCAACAATAGCAACTTTAAAATCTGGCTTTTTGATTTCAGAAACGTCAGAAGTATCTTTAAGATAAAATGCGATTTTTTGTAAAAGTAACTTAACATTTCTACGCCCTAAAGCAGAAATAGGCAAAACCTCCTTGATTCCTTCTCTATAAAGAAGCTCAAAATCATAATCTTCATTAGGATTGTCTGCTTTGTTTACACAATAAATAATATTCTTAGTTTGAAAACGCGGATCCTCTCGAAAAAGACGAATCAATTTAAAATCGTACTCTCGAATGTCCTTACAATCGATCAAGAAAACAATCACAGCAGACTCTTGGAGTTGTTTAAAACTCAATTCAATAATAGAAGAAGTTAGATCATTTAAGTTTTCAATGTCCAAACCGGGGGTATCGCAAAGATAAAATTTTTTTCCAATTTCTTCATAATCTACAAGAGTCTGTAAAACATCACGTGTTACACCGGGATGATCATGTGTAATAGCAATTTTCTTTTTAACTATTTCATTAAATAAAGTAGACTTTCCAACGTTCTGTCGCCCAACGATTGAAACTCTTGGTAGATTCATAGCTTTCTTTTTAAACTTCTCTCCATTTCGATCTTTGCTTCTCTAGCTTGGATTGTATCTCTTTTGTCGTAGAGTTTTTTAGGTTTTCCTAAAGCAAGTTGAATTTTTACTTTTTGTTTTTCGTTAAAATAAGCTCTCACTCCTACAAGAACCAATCCTTTTTCTTTAATTGCTCTTTCCAATTTTAAAATTTCTCTTTTATGCAACAATAATTTTCTTGGACGAATTTCAGGATGATTCGCATATCCACCATTCTTATAAGGAACAATATTGAAGTTTTCTAAAAAAACTTCTCCTTTCTTAATTCGAGCAAAAGCATCTGTTAAGTTGCATTTTTTCTCTCGAAGACTTTTGACTTCAGAACCTTTAAGAGCAATCCCAGCCTCCAGTGTTTCCAATAACTCAAAATTAAATTTTGCTTTTTTGTTAAAAGCAATTTCTTTTGAATTTGGTATGTCTTGCTTTTTATTTTTACTCATTACTTAAAAAAGAACTTGCTTGCTCAATGGCCTTTTTAAATTCTTCATAGTCTTCTGGAGAGATTGTAACTCCTTTTTGTGTAGGTTTTAAATTTCCTTCTTTATCAGTATACCATATTCGAATATTCAGGTTTTTCTTACCTTTGTATTCAGATATTTCTACTCGCAAAACTTCTCCTCTTGCTCTTTCAAAGTCTTTGATTACTCTTTCACTCATTAGTATGTCTCCACAAATAATTGTTTTTTTGATTCTAAATCTTTTTCAAATTGTTCATAATCCTCAGTAACTCCTAAAATTTTTTGAAGTTCTTGGATGATTGCTTTTTCCATACCCTTAGGACCTCCACATATATACATACGAGCATTTTTAGAAAAAGACTGACGTATAACGTCCGAGAGCTCTTTTACTCTATGATTTACATACATTTTCCCACCATCGTAAGGATTTTTTTGTTCCCGACTAATGGCTTTAATAAAATGAAAATTAGAATATTTTTTTTCTAGTTCTTCAAATTCTTCTTTTAAGACTAATTCATCCGAATAAGCGGCTCCATAAATTAAATAAAGATTTCCAGTAAATTGAATAAGCTTATGTTCTAATAATTCATAGGTCATCCCATAAAATGGAGCAATCCCGGTTCCAGTAGCACAAAAGAAAATATCTCCCTCAAAATCAAAATTTGGCAATAAAAAATTTTTTCCAGAAGGACCTGTAAGATTTACAATATCTCCCTCTTTTAAGTCGCATATATAATTAGAGGCAACTCCCTTATGTGTAATATTGCCTTCCGCATCATAAGTGTTGTCACGCTTTACTATAAGTTCAAGAGTATCTTCTTTCATGCCCATTCCATAAGTAGGAGAGGCAATAGAATAAAGCCGAACTGCATAATCAGTATTTTCTGCGCCTTTAGCTACTTTTTCTGGATCTTTACCTGGTGGAATAATACCTGCACTTTGTCCCACAACATAGGGATATTTAGAGTGATCTAGCTCTAAAACAATTCTATGAATAATTGCTTGTCCTTCTTTTTTAGGTCTCCTACCTTCTCCCGGATTAGGGGTCAGTTGAATATTTTTTAAAACACGAGAAGGTAATGGGTTAGACTTTTTGAATAAATTGATTTTAGGTTCTCTTACTGTCTTCATACTTGACTCTAATTTTTTTTGTACCAAGTTAAAACAGAATCTCTTATTGAAAAGTAAAAATATTTTATGCATTCACAAGCGTCTTTTTCCCATTTTTGCCTGAAGAAGAATATTTTACTTTGATTGACTTTAGTTTCAAAAGTTTCATTAATTTTTTACTTTTCCTATCTCTAATTTGAATAAGTTCCAAAATTTCATAATACTTTTCTAAATTTCCATTTAAATACTCTAATTTTGCTTCTAGATAAAGCATAGGTATAGAGTCGGGCTTTTTTTGATTATACATTTGAACGTGTTTTAAAGCAATTTGATTTTGTCGTTTACGAAAGTAGTACAATGCTAAAAAATAATTTGCCGTTTCGTTGGTAGGAAGAATTTTATGAAGAGCTTTCATAACATAAATTTTTTCTTGAATAGACTGTTCATCCACAATGGGAGGACTAGAATAAGCATTTTTTAATAAGTTTGAAAATATAGTCTTTTTCTTTTTGAT
>CALDSP010000021.1 GCA_937924465.1 uncultured Leptospiraceae bacterium | reverse complement strand
AGAGGAAAATCCATGGCAGTTCCTAAGAGACGAAAATCAAAATCAAAAACTAGAATGCACAGGGCACACCATGCCATCGGAAAGCCAAATCTTGTTCCTTGCAAAAACTGTGGTGCGTTCATTTTGCCTCATAGAGTTTGTCCGGCATGTGGTTTTTATGATGGGAAATTAGTAGTAGCTCCGAAATTAAAAGAAAAAAATTCTGAAGAGTAATTCCGATTATGTGGGTCGCCGTGGATACAATGAGCGGCGATTTCGGTCCCAAAGAGATCGTCGAGGGATGTATAGATGCAATCAATGAATTTGGTTATTCAGTAGTATTGGTTGGTGCAGAAGAAACATTAGGTGAGCTTGTTCTTCAATACGATTACGACACTTCTAAGCTTAGAATTGTTCATGCACCTGACGTAATAGGAATGGATGAGTCTCCTTCCATTGCAGTAAAAACAAAACTAGAATCTTCTGTAGTTCAGGCAGTTAAATTAGTTGCTCAAAGAGAATGTGTAGGAGTTTTTTCTCCGGGAAATACGGGAGCTACTATGACAAGTGCTCTTATGCATTTGGGAAGGATTTCTGGTGTTTTAAGACCTCCTATTGCTGTTCCACTTCCTCAAGAAGATGGTTCTCCATTGCTTTTATTAGATGCAGGAGCAAATGTAGACTGCAAACCCGAATTTCTCGTACAATTTGCTATTATGGGGCAAATTTATGCAAGAGAGATTTTAAAAATCAAACAGCCTAAAATAGGTCTGCTTTCTAATGGGGAGGAAGATAAGAAAGGTACTCACGTGACGCAAAAAGTTTTTGAAAAACTAAAAAGAATGCCTATAAACTTTATTGGAAATGTAGAAGGTAGGGATCTCTATGGTGGAGGAAGAGACGTAGATGTGGTTGTTTGTGATGGTTTTATTGGAAATATTGTTTTAAAAGCAACAGAAGGACTTGCAAAATCAATCTTTAGCATTTTAAAGAAGAATATTGAAGAATCTAGCCTTGCCAAAGCAGGGGCCTTGTTATTAGGTCCTACGTTAGGTGCTATTAAAAAAAGACTCAATTATGAAGAATATGGTGGTGCTGTTTTGTTGGGAGTCAATGGGGCTTGCATTATTGGACATGGTTCTTCTTCTGCTTTGGCAGTTAAGAATGCTATTCGAGTTGTAGTTGAATGTGCAAAAAATGATGTGGATTTACGTATTGCAGAGAATATAGTAAAATTTAATATATAAGGAGATTCTATGATAGACTTAAAAAATAAAAGTGCAATTGTGACTGGTTCAGCCAGGGGAATTGGAAAAGCAATTGCAGAAAAATTTGCAGAATTAGGAGCAAAGGTTGTAATTTGTGATATGAACGAAGAGGCAACCAAGTCCACTGCTGAAGAGCTAAAATCTAAAGGGTACCAAGCTATTCCAGTTGTATGTAACGTAACAAATTCTGAAGATACAGAAAAACTAGTGGAGACGTGTCAAAAAGAGTTTGGTTCTGTAGATATTTTAATCAACAATGCTGGTATTACCAAGGATACTCTTTTAATGCGCATGAAAAAAGAACAGTGGGATGCTGTAATTAATGTAAACTTAACAGGAGTCTTTAACTGTACTCAAGCTGCCATTAAACCCATGATGAAACAAAAAAGTGGAAGTATAGTAAATCTCACTTCTATTGTTGGGATCTATGGAAATGCAGGTCAAACGAATTATTCAGCCTCTAAAGCAGGAGTGATTGGATTTACCAAGTCTTGTGCTATGGAACTTGCCTCTCGTGGGATTCGTGTCAATGCCATTGCTCCAGGCTTTATTGAAACAGATATGACTGCTGCTATTCCAGAAAAAATTCGTGAAGCAATGAAAAAAGCCATTTATCTTGGAAGAACAGGCCAGCCAGTAGACATTGCCAATGCTGCCGCATTTTTAGCAAGTGATGCTGCATCTTACATTACTGGAATTGTTTTAGAGGTTCATGGTGGTGGTTTTCGTTCTGCTGGAGCAGAGTAAAGTATTTTGCAAAATAGCTAAAAGGCTATTTTGCACACAAGGCTTTAATTACAAAATCCTAAATAGTAAAAAAATAATTGATTTAATTAACTTCTATATTCAAGTTTTATAAATCTACAATATTTCTTAGGATGATATTATGAAAAATTTTCAAATTTATTTCATATTGAGTTGGCTCACTTTTTGTATTGTGACTAAAAAAGACAATAATAAAGACAAACATATTCAAGCTGCAGGAATTTTAATAGTATCATCTCAGGCTTCTTCTGGTGAGTTTGAAGTAGTCAAGGGTGCAGTGGAAGAACACAATAAAATTCGACGATCTAAAGGAATTCCCGATTTAGTTTGGGATGATGAAGTAGGAAAATACTCAAAATCTAAAGTAGAGTATCTTGCTAATCAGAACAGTTGCGTTATGGATCATAGTGCAGGTCCTAAATTAAATTATGGCGAAAATTTATTTTGGGGAAGTGGGAAAAAATGGAATATACAAAATGCTATAAATTCTTGGAATGAAGAAGAACAATACTATGACTATAGCACCAATAAATGTCAAACAGGAAGAGTTTGTGGACATTATACTCAAGTTGTTTGGAAAAATTCAAAGAAATTAGGTTGCTATAAAGCAATTTGCCCTAATGATAAAGGTACAATCATTGGTTGCAATTATGATCCTCCGGGAAATTATGTAGGACAAAAGCCTTATTAAAAATTATAAATTGGCATGGAAATGAGTTTCCATGCCTTATAAGATTTCGTTTTCAATTAAACTACAGCTTGTAATTTTCCACTTCCGCGCTCAACGTTGTATTTTTTGAAAAACTCTATTGCAAATTTGTCAATTTCTACTTGGTCCGGATGGAAATCAGTTTTAAGATAAGAAATCATTTCTCTTGCTAAATGACGAATGAGTTTTGTAAAGTGGTCAAGAAATTCTAGTAGTTCTCCTATAGTAAAAAATCTACCCTGCTTTATATCTTCTATAATAAAAAAGAAAAATCCAAGTAAAGTCATAGAAGACAGAGCGATAGTTGCTCGAACCATTCCAGCTATTCGAAGAGTATAGGAAGGATCTACTTCTTTTAAAACATCAAAAGCTACAGAACGATGCTCTACTTCTTCTGAGGCATGCCACAAGAGCATTTGACGCATATTTTCATGAACCCCTTCTAGTTCTTTCATTTCTTCAAATGCAAATTTTGCTAATGTTGCTGTATAATGCTCTAAAGCAACTGTAACGGCTAAAGAATATTTTTGACCAAACAATTGGTTCATATTTTTCTCTATAATCTCATAACTAAGGTGGTTATAGAAATTTAGAAATTTATCAATATCGTAGCCATTATTTCGTAGATTTTCCCAAAACTTTTTATGTTCGTTTCCATGGATAAGTTCTTGTCCAATAAAAGCCTTGACTTGTCTTATAAGTTCTGGATCCTTGATATAAATTTCATGAGCTTTTACAGAACGAATAAAAAACTTTTCTCCATCTGGAAATATTAAATGTAGACTGTCTACAAAGTGCGAAGTAATAAGATTGTTCTTGAACCATCTGATAGGCAGTCCATTTTGTAATTGAAAGTCTACTTTTCTAACTTTAATGTCTCTTAGAGTAGTCATAAAAAACCTCCAAAATCTATCTATATCTAACGGTGTTTAAAATGCAAGTATTTTTTATCAAAAAATTTTCATTATTATAAACTAATTTAATTTTAATAAGAGTAAACCGCAATTTTCATTAAGAAATTTTTTTTTCAATTCATAATAAATTTTCAGTATTATTCTTAAAAACTACTTTCTTTTATTTCTAAATTTTAGAATATTGCAAAACAACTCATGATAGAAATACAACCTGAGCCATACTTTGAACACTTTCAAAAGGGAGAGAAAATACAAATTTTTTATAAAAGTTTTCTTTTAGAGGACTTGGTTCCAGTTTACGATATAATTGAAAAATTGCTTCGTTTTCAAAATTTAGATAAATTTGTCGCTTACGTAAAGACAGTTACAAAAGAACTCATTCAAAATGCATTTAAAGCTACTCAAAAAAGATATTACTTTCATAGAGAGTCTTTGGATCTTCAAAAAGATTATGAAAAAGGAATGGAAGGTTTTAAAGAATTTTTACAAGAAAATAAATATATGCCTCTCCCTGAGATTTTTGATTTTTCCGCTAGAATTAGTATTCATTTAGAATCAAGTTATTTTTTTCTTTGTGTTGCAAACCAGGGGGAATTGTTAGAAATTGAAAGGGTATCTATCAATAGTATGCTTGAAAGAGGTAAAGAAATTAATTCCGTAGCAGAACTTTTAGAAAATGAAGTAAGGCACAAAGAAGGTGGAGGAATTGGGCTTAGCATGATAGTTGTTTTAGGGAAAGCTTTGAATCTTCCTTTTCCTTTAAGTTATAAATCAGAAAACGGGCTTACAGAATTTTGCTTGCAAATTCCCGTTTAGGAATTTTAGATTTTATTATTTTTTAGGAGCATAATAATGGAGTTTACAACAAAAACCATAGGAAATCATAAAGTTTTTGAGTTAGTGGGTAGTTTGGATATTTATTCAGCCTCAAAAATGAAAAAAGAAATCAATTCTATTTTAGACGAAGAAGAAATAGAGTCTTTAGTTTTAGATATGTCCAAAGTAACTCATATGGATTCGTCTGGAATTGCACTACTTGCAAATTTACAAAAAAAAATGAAAACAGAAGGAAGTAAATTTGCTTTATTAAAAGTAACCAACGACATTATGGCAGTTTTGAAGCTTTCTTCTTTAGATAATTTCTTTACCATTCTTCAATCAGAAAGTGATTTAAAATAGAAAATATTTTTCAAATGGAAAGTAAAGAATATTTTGTGGAAGGAATGAGTTGTATGCACTGCATACGAACCATTCAAAATGTAGTCTCAAAACTTC
>CALDSP010000020.1 GCA_937924465.1 uncultured Leptospiraceae bacterium | reverse complement strand
TGCAAACCTAGAAAATTAAATATGAAGGGAAGATTTTTGCATTTAGGAGATATAGATAAACCGATTTATGCAGTAGCAGCAGAGGATGACCATATTGCTCCATGGAAGGAAACTTTTAAAATTTCCCGATACCTTAATAATGAAATTAACTTTACTCTCACATCCTCTGGACATGTTTTAGGAGTTGTCAATCCTCCAGTAGATGAAGAAAAAAAATATTTTTGGCATGGTAAGGTAAATCTAAGAGAAACTGAAAGTGATTGGATAGCAAAAAGTCAGAAGTTTAAAGGCACTTGGTGGAGACATTGGATTGAATGGTTGCAAAAGCAAACAGGTGATTTAATAAACGCTCGAATCACACCTAAGGAAAGGTCTCTTGGAGCTGCCCCTGGGATTTATGCTAGGGAATAAATAAAAGTGTTCTCACACCTTTGAATCTAGGTGTGAGAAATTACGAATTAGTGTCTATAAAGTAAAGTGCACATAGACATTCCACCTCCGGAAGCACAGAAAACAATATTTTCACCTTCTTTTATGCCGTACTTTTTTTTATAAACATGAAAAGCCATAGGAATACAAGCACTTCCAGTGTAACCATATTCTTCCATAATAGTAATAGTTTTTTCCATTGGTTCATCTAGAATTCTCATAACTTCACGAGTTGCGTTAATGTTAATTTGAGTAAAAATATAATGCTTAATATCTAATTTCGTCAGTTTAGCATCTTTTAAACATTGATTTATAAGTCTTGGCCAGTTTTCAATATTTAACTGTGGAGAAAATTTTTTGAGAAATTTTACCTTATGCAAATTTTGACCATCTTCTAAAATATCCTTTGAACAGGGATATTTAGAAGCTCCTGCATAAATTCCTAGTGCATCGTGATATTCGGAGGAAGAATAATATCTAGAGGCTAATTTTCCATGGATTTTATTAGAAGATTTCTGCCTTTGAATTACAAAAGCACCTGAACCATCTGCAAAGATTGTACAAGTTTTTTTATCCTTCCAATCAATAAATTTACTCATATTGTAAGTCCCAATAACAAGAATAACATTTATGTTTGGATCTCCCGCAAAAAAATTAAAACAAACGTCAAGTGCCATTACAAAACCAGCACAGGCAGAGTTTAAATCAAAAAAACCAGCATTTTTAGTACCTAATTCATAATGAATGGTCGCAGTTGTAGCTGGAGATAAATAGTCCGGTGTATCAGTTGCTAAAATTAACATGTCTACTTCTTCTGGTTTTATACCAGCATCGTTCAGAGCCATTTTAGCAGCTGCAACAGACATTTCTGCGGTGGTTTCATCTTCCCGAGATATATACCTTTGCTTTATACCTATGTTATTAGAAACAAAATCATCTATAGGCTCACCTAAAATTTTTTCGATATCAAAATTCGTTAATAATCGAGAAGGAACATAGATTCCAGTTCCTACTATTCTAGCATAACTTAAAGTATTCAATTTTTTTCTCCTAAATTCAACTAATCGTTTAAAATTTTTTTAGGTGAGACCATTTTTTTTAATACATTATAGCAATAAACTAGAAAATATAAATAAACTTTTTAAAATAGTCAAATTTTAACGAGGTATAATCAGTTCTGCTTTTCTTTTGATTTTTTCTGTAATCTTTCCATCAGGATCTAAATGCTCTAACCTCTTAATAATCTTATTTGCTTGAAACTCATTATTCATTAGAATGTAAATATCTGCAAGATTAGCTAGATATTTTATGTTATTTGGATTACGAAGTCGAACTCTTTCACCAAGGTCTAAGGCTATCGAATAATCTCCTAGTTTTTTATGACAAAAAGAGGCAAGATAAATATAATCAGAATCCATTGGGCGAATGTTGATGTATTCATCTAGAAATTTAGAGGCCTCCTTATATTTTCTATCACGAATTAAGATCTTTATGATTTCTCTCATAATATGAAAATTTATAAATTGAGAATTTGCTTTGTATAGTATTTCAAGAGCTTCTTTTTTATTGTTTTCGATGAGTAATTTTCTTGCCTTCAGTATTTCTTTTTTATGTTGAGCCAAAATTTCATTATTTAATTGAGAACCAACTTGTTCATTGTAAGATATTCGAATTAAGGATAAATCGTCTGTAATTTCTCCATGCTGTTTTATGGTTTCTACTACTTTATGGATATCTCCTTCTGCTTTTTCAAGAATTCTTAAGAATAAATTTTCATCTTCATTAATGAACCTCTCTCCATTTCTATCTATGAGGATATCATCTCGACCATCTGAACCTAAATAGATAATATCCCCTGGTAAAAAATTAAAAACACCAATACTTAAATTTCCCGATGTTTCAGCCATACCTACTTTCCGAAATACATGAGATTCCAAAAAACTTGCTTTATTATCCCGAAGCAAGACTGCATCTGGGTGTTCAGCATTGATATAGTACATTACTCCGGACTCATCATCAATGATTGTGATAACCATAGAAACTAACATAGTTCCATCAAAACTAATAAATACATTTTGTAGTTCAATAAAAGAATTTTTTAACCACCTCTCAGGAAATAAATTTTGTACGGTGTGACTTAGTTTAGTTCGTTCAACAATTGCCTGAAAAACTGCACCCAAGACAAGAGCACCTCCTGCTCCTTGAATGGATTTTCCCATTGCATCAGCATTTAATATAACATGGAATTTTTTACCTCGAAGTGTAATTGTATGAGCAATGTTTAAATCTCCACCAATCTCAGAATCCCATTTTTTAAATTTAAATTGTTTTTTTTGCTTAGAGTAAAACTCAACATGAAAGTTTTCACTGTCTATATTGTTTTTTCCTAACGGCCTGATAAGTAATGAAGTTAAGTAGTAATCTCCATCTTGTTGTTTTTTCAAATTTTCTACTCTTTGCAGAGCTTCTTGTAGTTCCCTAGTTCTTTCATCAACCATCTTCTCTAAGTTTTCTGCATAATCTTGTAACTTAGCCTCAGCATCCTTAATGGACAAAACCATATTGTTGAAAGATTGAGATAAAAATCCAATTTCGTCAATTACATCTACTGGAACTTGAATGGTTAAATCTCCATGATTAACTTTATCTACTCCTGTTAGCAATCGATCAAGAGGGCGAACTAAGTTAAAATAAAAAAATAAAGGAAATATAAACATTACTGCAAAAGTAATCACGATTGTAGTGATAATGATTTTACTCGCTGCCTCTGAAATAAATTCCCTGTAATGTCTATAATCAAAACCGATTTCATAATTTGTTTTATTGTGCAAGTTAGAGATTTGAAAAGAAGTTATAATTTTTTTACCTAATAATCTAAATCCGCGACTTCCATTTGCAGAATTCAGTTTACTCAAATCATTTAAGATAGTTTCTTCTAAAGATTTTTCATTTTCAAAGTCATGAAAAAATTTAACATCTCCCACTTTAGTATCTAGTTGATAACTAGCTTTATACAAAAAAGGAGTTGTCTGCTCACCAAGATAAATAAATCTTTGCATTTTTTCTAAATATATTTCGTTGAAATCTTTTTCCTTTAACTCAATAATTATGTAACTTATGATTTGAACCAATAACAAGATAGTCACCATACTCGTTCCAACTATCTTTGTCATAAGACTTGTTTTATCTGTAGTACTATTCATATATATAATAAGAATAGTAAACCATCCCATAATAGAAAAAAATACAAAAACTAACATATGAGTCCCTCTATCCATCTTACCTAACATACTTTGTATATTAGTGATAGTAGGAACTAACATAGAAATAATAAAGGTTAGAGAAATCAAAAGTAAAGAAAACCTGGCTTTTCCTTTGACTTTAATAACCCTATATATTGTCACTAAAAAAAGTAATGCTAAAAAGAACAATGCTGTATTAGCTGTGAGTTTACTTGAGTAAGAGGGTTTGAAATCATAAATATGACTTCTTGAATTAAAGATAATTTCTGATTTATATGTATCAGAATAAAATATTCCTATCACTACAAGAGCAATAATACTAGTTATAGTATATACGATTCTAGTGAATAAAGGATTATCATTATTTGGAAATCGAAACACAAATTGAATAATTAAAACAAACGAAAATAGTATACCTGGAACAACTAACCACCTATGATAAGCAGCCACAAAATCCAATAAAACACTTGATACAAACAGAGCTCCATTCGCAGGAAAAAAAGAAAGGAAAACAGCAGCTAAGTACTTAGTACTCTTGGAGGAATTCTTTACAGAAAACAAAAATACAGCACCTATCGCTGCAAAAAGAGAAGCAACAAATGTTCCAATAGAATAAAAATTAAAATAAACTTTTTCCATCTTAATCTAACTTACTTTTTTAAAAATCTCTTCTACAGTATGATTTGAATTTAAAAATGAAAGAATATCTTCAAATACTTCCTTCGATTCCCATAAAACTAAATGTCCAGCATTCTCATAAATTTTCATTTTTACAGGAGATTTTTTTAGTCTTTTTTTTAGAGCATAGGCATTTTCATAGGGAACCAATTTATCATTTCGTCCGTGAATAATAAAAATTGGTGTTTTTATATTTGACAGATCTTCTCCCATATAAAAAGAGCCCGCTTTAACATGTCCCTGAAAACTTAAATAATTGTGTTCGGTCTCAGTTTTTCTAGATTTTAGAAGTTGCTGAAATAAAATTGGATCGTTTTTCTCTAAGTCACTCCCTGATAAGAAATTTAATACATCCTTAATACGCATATCTCCTAAAATTTTATTGGTAACCAAAAGTAACATTAGTCCATTCTTAAAACTTGGCATTTTAACACTTAAAATTCCCGCATGAGTGGAAGCTAGAACTACTTTATCTATTTTTTTTTGTTCACGAAGAATCAAATGATGTTGAGCAATCATTCCTCCAAGCGAAACTCCTAAAATGGAATAAGAATCAAGACTAAGATAATTGATAAGCGCGTTAAGGTCATTTTCCATTTTTTGAACAGAATAACCAAATAGAGGTTTTGAACTTTTTCCTATACCTCGATTATCATAAACAAGAACATTAAAATGTTGAGACAATTTAGTAGGTAAATCTAACCAATAACCTATAGGAGAACCTACTCCATTTACTAAAACTAGGTTTTTTTTTCGTCCTCTGTTCATAAATTCGTAATATATTTCAACTTTGTCATGTTTCATGTAGGGCATCGAATTTAAACTCCTATTGATTTTTTACAAGCCAATTTTTTAACTTTGGCCAAATATTTTTTATACTAAAAGAACCAACTAATAAACCAACGTGTCCTGTTTCAAATTCCCATGATTCTTTTTGTTCACTTCCAATCAAATTTTCAATTGCCTTAGCTGCCGAGATGGGAACTATATGATCGGCTTTTGCATAAATATTGAGGAATGGATTTTTATATTTTGTTAAATCTATCCTATGACCACGATAGACCAAATTATTTTTGATAAGTCTATTATTTATATAAAAATCGTTTATATATTTAATTGCAAATTGCCCAGGAAAAGGAATATTATAAGATGTCCAATGCTCCATTGCCCTATGAAATAAATTAAAATTTTTGTCTTCTCTTCTTTCCATAAATATTCTAAAAGCTGTAGTTTTTGAAGTTGGTTTTAATAAAGAAAAAACCAAATACATAAATTCTGGAGGAACATTTCCTTCTGCTTTTACAATTGCTTCAACATTTATGTTAGAACTATCTACCCATTTTCGTAAAATTCCTGCATTGGAAAAATCAGATGGAGTTGCTAGATTCACTAATGAAGAAACATTATTTGGGAACAGACCGGAGTAAACCATAGAAAGTGTCCCTCCAATACAATAGCCAAGTATTGGAACAGCTCTTCTGGAATAAATTTGTTTCACTTTTTCCACTGCTTCATGGTAAAATTTAAAAATATAATCTTCAAATTCTATGTATTTTTCTATGTCTCCCGGAATACCCCAATCTTGTAGAAAAACTTCAAAATCATTTTCTACCAAATATTCTATAAAGCTCCTTTTTGGGAGTAGATCAAATATAAAAGGTCTATTAATGAGAGAAGGAACAAGAAGTATAATTTTGGCATCTTTGTTTCCTGAAGGAAGAGGAGTTTTTCCATAATAAAATAAATTGGTCGGACCATTCTGTAAAATAACCGTCTTAGGTGTTGGCGCAATAGGAACAGATTTTAAATCATTTAATTCATCTATCCCTTCTTTTAACCATTCCAAAAAATTTTTAATCTGCGTAATCATCACTTATCACCTTTGTTCATTTCTTCAATTAGTCTTTCTAATTTATTTAACTTAAGCTCAATTTGCATAAGTTTATGCAAAATTAAATCTTGATGCGATTTAGTAGGAAGTTGTAAAGAATTAAAAAAATTTTCTAGTTCTTGATTCACCCTAGCTTTTAATCCAAACAAAAAATTCCACCCTTTTCCTGACTCTTGAAGAATGAGATCGTTTATAACTAATGCATCCAAAACCGGGCCTGCTTTCTCTTCAAAATCCTTTAGTAGTTCTAAAAAAAGTTTTTTTAACTCATTCTGTTCTTCATTTGGTTCAATTGTGTTTTTTTCACCCATAATTTAATCCTTTCTAAAAACTAGCAAAAAAGTAAGAGTAGTATATCTGAAACTTCTATAAAATTTATAAACATATATTAAAAGTAAAGAAAATTTTACTTTGACGTAATAGTTTTAATTCTTATGTGATTGTGATAATACTCATATCTGCTTATCAGAAATGAGTTCAAGTTGCTCTTTAAAAGTTTTCACTTTGAGATTAAAGTGACTCATTTTAGAAGAATAAAAAACAATCTCTCCATCCTGATTAGGAATTTGACAAGTAAGTCTATTATAAACCAAACCTTCATTCTTCACTACTTCGTCATAAGGTGACCAAATAGAAAATACCCTCTCACCCTCAAATTTCTCAGGAAGCAGCATTTCCTTCAAGACTTGTGAAAGATTTGTAATTTTTCCAGTGGCCGAATCATACTCTCCAGGATAAAAACCTGTAAACTTATTGCAAGTCGGAAAAAATTTACTCCACTTTTTACATGATTCCAATCCTAAGTTCCCTCCAGCTATTCCGACAAAAGTATGAATAAAATTAGTCAACGGAATCCCTAATTCATAATATCCGTATTCAGGGTCGAAACATTTACCACCCAAGATCGCGCGCCTTGCTAGTGTAACTCCCATAGAATGAGCAATGATATTGACTTTCTTGGCTTGAGTATATTCCAAAACAATTTCAATAAAGGATCGAACGGCTATAAGATTTATTTTAGAATGAGTTTGGAAAACAGCCTTTGCAACACTAGCATCTCCCCATGTAAAACCATACAATTCTGACAATTTATAACCTTTCTCAAGAAAATATTTTATAGAGTTATTCCACCCACTTTGATATTTCCCAATAATTCCAATTGCCTTGTCTGAATTCCCATGAAGAAAAATTACAGGAAAGTGTGAAATTTGTTCTTCGGGATTTTCTTTTCCTCCAAAATTGACATAAGGCATATCTCGTCTTAGATAAATAGAATTGTATTTAGAAGATTTTTTTAAAAAAATAATAAAGTCTTTTGAAAAACCTTTTCGTAAATTTTTTGGTAATAAAATAATCCCCAGAAATCTTAGAAAGGTGTTTCTAAAAACTCTAAGTAGTAAAATGTAAGGAAATAACAATAATTGAGTTATTTTCATTTGGTTACCGAAATAAAATTTGTACTTGTATCTTCAAGAAAAATAGTAAATCATGTCAGTATGACAAATGATGTGTTAACAAAAAACTGGTTTGAGCGTATAGTAATTAGGTTTCCAAAAAAAGTAGCTGTTTTAGATCATTCTAAATTTCCTTTTCAAGAAAAAATTACTTATCAAGAACTAAATTCTTTTGTTTATTCTTTTGAACAATCTTTTCTTGAAAATTGGAATATTTCTTATGATTTTAAAATTGGAATCATATCAGAAAACCTAATTGAACACATTATACTTTTTTTACTTTGCTTAAAAAACGGTTGGGTATTAGTACCTCTCAATTATAAGTTAAAAAAGGAAGAACTTCGCTACCAAATTGAAAAAGCTAAGATAGATTTTTTATTTTACACTAATTCTTACTGGGGTAATCCAAAAGAAGAATTTAAGGATTTATTTTCCCAAGAGAGAATCATAGATATTTTGGAGTTTCGAAATACTTGGAAAAATTATCTTATTGAATTTAATAAAAAACGGGAGTTCAAGATTGATCCTGAGAGAGAACTCTTATATCTGTTCACTTCTGGATCTACAAGCGATCCTAAAACAGTTAAAATTTCCCGAAGAATGGTTTTTTGGAACAACTTTCAGACGTGTCTTTTTTGGGGCCTCAATTACAATGATACGGGCCTAGTTCACACACCTTTTAATCATGCCGGTGGAATCAGTGTTCTAACTACTCCTCTACTTTCAATTGGGGGTACTTTAGTTCTTCATTCTGCTTTTGATGTAAATAAAGTCGTTCAGTTACTAAAAGAAAAAATGATAAATTTATTGTTTGCAGTTCCAACCATGTTCGCTTCCTTATCTAAACACCCAGAGTTTGATCTACTCGATCTCTCTTACTTAAAACTAATTATCAGTGGAGGAGCACCCTGTCCAGAATCACTGATTGATATCTTCTTTAAAAAAGGTGTCATTTTTAAACAAGGTTTTGGAATGACAGAAGCTGGAGTAAATTGCTTTTTTATCCCAAACGAAGAAGCAAAATTACACCCAAATTCTGTAGGATTTCCTATGCCTTACTGTGACATGAGTTTAATAAATGAAAAAGGTGAGGAAATTGAAGGTGCAGGAGAAGGAGAACTTTTTATCCAAGGTCCCGTTTTATTCTCAGGCTACTTAGGAGAAAATTCTGAATTTAATCCTCAATTTGGATTTGGAACAGGTGATATCTTTCGAAGAGATAAAAAAGGACTTTACTATGTAGTTGGAAGAAAAAAAGATATCATCATAAGAGGTGGTGAAAATATAAATCCTCTTGAAATTGAGTCAATTATTTTAAATAGTGATGCAGTTAGTGAGTGTGTTGTAGTTGGAAAAAATGATTCTTACTGGGGGGAAGTACCTGTCGCGGTTATCTCGTTGAAAAATAAAAATGCTTCTATTCCAGAAATTCTTATAAAAAATCTTTCTGAAAAATTAACTTCCTTTAAACGTCCGAAAGAAATTTATGTAATATTGGAATTACCCAAACTTAGTTCTGGAAAGATAGATAAAAAACAAATCAAAGATTTAATCAATAAACAAAAGCTACAAATTACACTAGACTTAAGCCAAAAATAAGCAGGATTGCTTTATTTTTAAAATTTTATCTAATAATGTTCAAAAAATAAGACTGAAAAAACAAATAAAAAATATATTTTTTACTTGTATACAAAAGTGTTTTTCATTAAAATAAAGCAAATTATTTAAATAGGAGAAAAATTATGAATTTGAAATTTTTACAGCTGGTTCTGGTGGGATTTGTCGCGTTCGGTTTGTTTAATTGTGAACCTAAAAAAAGAGAAGCTAATAACGCTCTCGCGTACATGATTTTAAATCAACCAACGGAGAATTCTCAAGAAGAAATTCCTGTCGTTGTCACAGACGAATTAGGTAATTCAGTTACTAAGTCTGTTTCTACTTCAGGACTCACTACTCATTTTAGAAATTGGTTAAATGCAAATGGATACTCTTCTTATAACTTTGCACGTACTGATCTCGTAGGTGGAAGCTATGGTGGAAAATCTAGCAGTACTGACACTGTAGTAAACCAACCTGTTATACTAATTCACGGAAATTCTGACAAAGCAGTTGGTACAGGAACTGCAGGTCAATCAGGGTGGAATCAAACAATTGCTCATCTTCTAGCTAGTGGTTATAAAACTTCTGAAATCTATGCAACTACATGGGGTGATGCGAATGCTCTTTTATCTTCTCAACAATACCATTCGAAGAAAAATATAATGCATGTTCGAAAATTTATCGAAGCGGTAATTGCTTATACAGGAGCTAGCAAAGTTGATATTATATCCCATTCTATGGGAGTAACACTAGCTAGAAAAGCAATCAAAGGAGGAACTGCGAATGATTCTCTAGCTGGCGGCTCTTACAGTGTAGGTTCTTCTTTAACAAGCAAAGTAGATACTTTTGTGGGCATTGCAGGTGGAAATAGAGGACTTTATTCTTGTTACCTTTCCGGTCCAACTACCCCAACCTGTGGTAATACAAATGGTTTATACCCTGGTTACTTAGTTGGTTTACTAATCACCGGTCGATCTGCTTTTTTAAATGATTTACTTGCTACTAGTGGATTTGAAGGTTCTTATCGTTATTCCATTTGGTCAACTGTAGATGAAATTGTTGCAGTAGGTGGTACTTCTGGATTAGTTTATGGTGAGTATACTTCACGAATTCCTGGCCAAACAGGAGAAAAAGTGTACTACTCTTTCCCTTATGGTCATTTTAATTTAAAAGACATGACTCAATCCGTACAATTAAATATGATCAAAAATCACAATCCTAATTAAAAAATCTTCTTGCTTTAAAGTGGTATGAAATTAAACTTTTCATACCACAAAGTAAGGAGTTCTACGTGAAAAAAGTTTACATTATAAACCCTTTAAGAACTGCTATAGCAACTTTCAATGGAAGCCTAAAAGAGATACCAGCCCCAGAGCTTGGTGCAAAAGTTGTTTCTGCAGTCATAAAAAAAGAAAATATAGATGTTGACTCAATCGATACTGTTATTATGGGACAAGTTGTTCAAGGAGGCTCAAAGATGAATCCTGCGAGACAAGCTGCTATTCTCGGAGGGCTACCTCCTAAAATTCCTGCTATGACCGTAAACAGAGTTTGTGGTTCTGGAGCACAAGCTATAGTTTCAGGGTTTCTAGAAATAGTATCTAATCATATCAGCAGCGCGATTGTAGGTGGGATGGAAAATATGGATCTAGCCCCTTATATCTTACCAACAGGTAGATATGGAGCAAGAATGGGAGATGTAAAAATCTTTGATGCCATGCTCCATGATGGATTAAATGATGCTTTCACAGGAAAGCATTCTGGTTTAATTACTGAGTCTCTTGTTATAAAATATAATATATCCCGACAGGAACAAGATGAATGGGCTTTTCGTTCTCAAAGTAGATTTTCAAAGGCTCAAGAAGAAGGTAAGTTCAATGAAGAAATTATCCCTATAGAACTAAAAGCAAAAAATCAAGCCAGTCTTTTTGCTAAGGATGAACACAATCGACCTGATACTACTCTAGAAAAACTTGCAAAACTGAGACCAGCTTTCAAAGAAGATGGGACGATTACAGCAGGAAACGCTCCGGGTCTAAATACAGGCGCATCGGCTATGCTCTTAGCAGATGAAGAATATGTAAAAAGATACAATCTAACTCCCTCGGCTAGAATTGTTTCCTATGGAATTGGGGGGGTAGAACCTGAATATTTTGGTTTGGGACCTATTCCAGCCATTCAACAAGCAATCCTTAGAGCAAATTGGATTTTAAATGATGTTCAAAGATTTGAAATTAATGAAGCCTTTGCAGCTATAGTTATTGCAATTAACAAAGAACTTAAACTGAATCCCGAATTAGTAAATGTGGAAGGTGGTGCGATTGCACATGGTCATCCTATTGGTGCAACTGGTTCTCTCTTAACTACTCGACTGATTCACTCTATGAAGAGAGATGGATTAACAAGAGGGATAGTCTCTATGTGTATTGGAGGTGGTCAAGGCATTGCAATTGCTTTAGAAATATTATAAAAAAATATCCGGAAATAACTTATGTTAGCGATTGCAGGTTATGAATTGCAATTGCTTTAGAAATATTATAAAAAAATATCCCCTACTTATCTTGTAGGGGGGTTTATAAAATTATTCTTTATAAAGTGATTCTATGATATCTTTATATTTATTGTAAATTACCTTTCTTTTTAGTTTCAAAGTAGGAGTAATTTCATTTTTTTCAATAGAAAAATCAAAAGGTAGAATTGTAAATTTTTTTATTTGTTCGGTTCTATTTAGGGTTTCATTGACCTTATTTATAGTTTCAGTAATCTTATCATAGACTGTTTTTGAGTTCGCTAATTTTTCATAAATTTCATTTCCAGCAATAATTCCTTTTTTCAGAAGTTCATAGGTTTCTTTACCTATCTGTTCAATTAATTCTGCGTAATGTCGAACTACCTCAAAAGGATTTAAAGTAATCAGAGCAGAAATATAACTCTTTCCATCTCCTACTAGCATGACTTGAGAAATTAAAACATTCTCTTTAATTTTATTTTCTATTTTACCTGGTGCTATGTTTTTTCCAGTGGAAGTAATAATCAGTTCTTTTTTTCTATCAACAATGGACAAAAAACCATCTTCATCAAATTGTCCTATATCCCCCGTTTTAATCCAGCCATCTTCGGTAAATATTTCCTGAGTGGCTTCAGTGTTTTTAAAATATCCAGAGAATTTATTTCTTCCATTGATAAGTATCTCACCGTCCTCTGCTAATTTAATTTCTGTATGAGGCATAGGAATACCTACAGTACTAATTCTATGTTTATTAGGTCGATTAAAAGCTCCACAGATATTTTCAGTGAGTCCATAAGCCTCATAAATTGGAGAGCCAATACTCACAAAAAACTTAGCAATATGAGGAGCAAGAGCAGCGGCACCAGAAGTGGCAATTTTTAAATTTTTTCCAAATATAGTATCCCTTAGCGACTTTAAAATAGTGGAATTTACATTTTGAAAATCTTTTTCTAATTTCTCTTCTATAGCTAAGTTATTTAGTTTTTTTGAAAAATAATCATTTGCAACTGCCTGAGCTGAGATAATTTTTTCTTTTTCATCCATGCTAAGCTGTGCTATATGCTTGTTTAACTTTTCAAACATTTTTTCATAAACTCTAGGAATCCCTCCGAATATATCTGGATTAATTTCTTGTAGATATTCATCTAGCTTTGGAAATTCCCTTATATGATAAATTTGTCTAGCACTTGAAAGCGATACTGCAAATCCAAAAATTCTTTCTCCTACATGACAATAAGGTAAATAAGAAATAATTTTTTCTTTTGGAGAAAAGTTAAAAATTTGTTGAATAGAATCCGCACTGTATAAAAAATAGCGATGTGACAACATTGCAGCTTTAGGATCTCCTGTGGTGCCAGAAGTATAAACGTACATAGCTATGTCTTCTGTATAAATATCTGTAATGTTCTTTTCAAAAATAGAATTAAACTTATGAAAATTATCTTTTCCAATTTTCATAAACTCATCAAACTGATACAATAATTTTTCAGGTTTACTTTGAAAATTAGGATCAAGCACAATGGTAATTTTATTTTTCAAGTTGTCCTTAACTTTTTCTAATTTAGTATATTGCTCTAATGTATCTACAAAAACAGCATAGGATTCAGAATGATTAATCATATATTCACACTGCTCAGAAGAAGACGTTGGATAAATTCCAGATGCAATCCCCCCAGCATACATAGTGGCAATATCCACAAGAGGCCATTCTTTTCTATTAGCCGACAAGATAGAAAGAGCATTTCTTTCTTTAAAACCAAAATATAATAAGGCAGAGGCAAAATTTTTTGCTTCTTCGATAAAATTTTTCCAAGTAGTAGCTTCCCATCCACTTGTACTTTTTTCCCAGATAAATGGCTCATTTGAAAATTCATTTGCCCTATCTTCAACTAATTGTAAAATATTTTTATAGTCTATCGACCTTTTCATACATTTTGCTCCTTTTGCTTATTTCTAAAAAGAAAGTACAGAGTGAAACCAACCAGTAAGGAAAGTAGGATACCCATAGAACTTGCTATAGCAGGATTTCTAACGGAAAACATATTTCCATTAGCATCAATAAAATAGGAAGCTAAAAATGGAAAATTTCCCGTATAGTAAATGTAAACGTGAGTGAAAATTGCAACCACAGAGGCACTAAATGGAGCAATTGTTGGAACATTTTTTAAAAAAATTCCAAATAGAACTGGAACAAAAGCAGCCGATAAGTAGGCATAAACTCCATTGAGTGCAAGTACAGAAACAGAGAGATTAGGAGAAACAATCTGCGTCCACGATA
>CALDSP010000019.1 GCA_937924465.1 uncultured Leptospiraceae bacterium | reverse complement strand
AAAATGTTGGTAAGCAAAAGGAATACCTAAAATAGTAACAAATAAAAGTGCTCCAAACAGAAGATGGGATAAAGCTATTTCCCAACCAAAAAATATGAGCCACAAGATATCAAATATAAGCTTAAAAAATCCAGTATTTTCAGAAGATTTTAAAATTTTTCCAAAAGGAGTCAAAGTAGCAACTCCTAATTTCATAGCTTGGACCCCAAAAGGAATTCCCAAGATGGTAATACAAAGAATCAATCCAGATAACATATACAACATACCAGATAAGAATCCACCAAAAATTAACCAAATTATATTTCCAAAAAAACTCATAGTCAAGGTAAAAGATTAAAAAAATAATTTCTTATATTAGCTACCCCAAACTTTATATCAAAGTGGTTGTAATTTCCCAAATTATAACGGCTTTTAAAATTCAAACCTTCTCCACTAGCACTATTTGAAGGAACAATGCAATCAGAAGGAGAAAAAGTATCTCCTAAACTCAAGCAACCAGCATTTAACCAAGATTGTAAACCCATATAACCCGAAGCATTTTTATCCATTGAACTATAAACCGCTGTAATCAAAAAATCCTTGTGTGTTTTTGAATTCATCTCAGCTAAATAAGAGTTCGAAGAGCCTATTAAAGAATTATTATAGTTATCCCAAGCAAGGTCTTGACCTCCCGAATGTTTGGTAATCACCGAAGCATACTCCCCCAGAACCGTCCTGCTTTCTTGAAATTGAGAGCTTGCCCAAGGAGATCCATGGAAAGGAGAGCCTATAGTATAAATTTCTTTCATTGAAAGATTAGAATTATTACTTTTATAAATAGCATCACGAATCACTAATCCACCCATGGAGTGAGCAAAGATATAAAAATTGGATAAATTTAAAAAATGTTTTTCTAAGAGAGAAACCAATCGGGTTCCATTTGCACTAATGTTATTTGAGGTTAGGTAAGTGTACAAGTATAAATCATATCCTTTACTCACCAAAGATTCAAAGAATTTTACTTCCAAAGCCTCTTTCCATATGTCATCAAGGAGTCTTAGTTTTAAATCTTGTTCCGTTGGAAAAGGAACGGAATCGGTGTCTTTGGGCTGAAAACCATGAATCAAAAGAACTTGCTTTTTTTCCGAAGAAAGAACACCTGAAATTCTCTCTATGAAGTTATAGTTTTTAGAACTAAAAAAAAGAGGATTCACATAAAAGATTTGAGAATAAGCATCGCCTACAGAAGGAGGCATTATAAAAATTAAAGGTAAGAGTTTTTGAAATGTATTTTCTTTAGATTTTCTTTTTGTAGGCAAGTAATTGCAAGAAATCAAAAACAAGAGTACTATAAGTAAAAATCTCATTTGAATGATCTTACTGCATCTTCCTCATTTTCATAAATTTCCAAATGAGCATCCATTCCAGTCATTTTAAATACTTTCGCAACAGAACCGACTATTTTAAGAATTTTTAAATTTCCATGGTATTTTTTTAACTTATACATGGATGTAACAAGCGTACCAATCCCAGAAGAGTCCATAAACGGGACCTTTTCAAGGTTAATAATGATTTGGTATTTCCCCTCTTTAATGAGTTGATCAATTAAATCTTTGAGTTCTTTTGTGTTATAAAGATCAACTTCTCCGATAACGTCTATAATTGGAATGGAATCCACCTCTCTTCTTATTAAATCCATGAAATGTCCTTTCAGAAAAATTTCGTAAGTTTAGTTTATTTTTTAGTTTATTAGTGCTAGTAGATTTTAGTATATTTGTCTTGAATTGTTTCAAAAAATGCAAGCAAAAAAATCAATAGAATTTAAAAGAAGTTAAATTTTTTTAGCTTCCAGTGGAGACTTCCCAAGCATTTTTAAACAAACTCAAAAACTTTGAAAAACAGAGAACAAAAGATTTGTTCCAAAACTATTCTTTACACTTTCCCGAGCAAATCTTAAAAAAGATGAACTTAACACAAAATCCTATCTCCACAAAAATTTCTGTAGTAGGAACAAATGGGAAAGGTTCCACTGCTTACTACTTAAGCAAATTGATTCAAAAAAATTCATTAGGAAAAGTAGGATTGTATTTGTCTCCACATCTTTACACTGAAAGAGAAAGAGTTCAAGTCAATGGAAACTATTTTTCCTATGCAGAATTAAATGAATTTCTGAAAGCTTATCAAGATCTTCAAAAAGAGTTTTCTCAACTTTCTTATTTTGAATTTTTGACTCTTTTTGCTATTGCTTACTTTAGGAAATATGATTGTAAATTTGAAATTTATGAGGCTGGATTAGGGGGAAGGTTAGATGCTACCAAACTAGCTAAAGCTGATTTCATTGTAATTACAAAAATTGGATTAGACCATACCCAAATTTTAGGAGAAACTCTTGAAAAAATTTTAGAGGAAAAACTACATATATTCACAGAGAACTGCAAGGGAATTTTTTATTTCCCTCAAGAAGATCCAAACTTAGATAAAAGAATTGAGCAATTTTGTTTAGAAAAAAATATAGAATGCTATCCATTTTTTGAAAAGCTTGAGGATTATTTAACCTTTAACCTAAATTATGCAAAATTTATTTTAGAAACAATTCTAAACTCAAAGTTAAATTTCATAGAATTAGAACCCATTCAAGGTAGAATGGAGGTCCTCATTGAAAATCCAATGGTTCTTTTTGACGTTGGGCACAATCCCGATGCAATAAAATTTCTCATTTCTTCCATTCAAAAACGTTATGCGCGACTAAAATGGAATATTCTTTTGGGTTGTTTACCCGACAAAGACCTAAAATCAATTCTTGAAATATTTCGTTCTTGGAATAAAACTCATAAGATTTATATCCTTACCAAACCTCCATTTACAAAACCTAATTTTGAACACTCTGAAATAGAAATTGAAAATGTAAAAAGTTTAGATTTTCAAAAAAACTTACTTATTACTGGAAGTTTTAGACTTTGTGAAATTCTGCCAGAACTCAAAAAACTTTTTTAAATCTAAAAAAGTAAAATTTTTTATAAAAAAAATTATTTTTTGTTGCGGTAGGTCTATGGCTCGTTTATTTAAATGAATCCAATTAGGATTTACAATTTTTTTATCTATAACATTATTTAGCTCTATCAAAATGCTTACCTTATTGGCAAGATAAGAATTTGTAGGACATGCAGTTAAAAATTTATACTGTTTATGAAATGCAAATTCATCCAGTTTGTCTAGCTGTCGCATAACGTTAAAAAACTCTATAATTTCTTTTTTAGATTTAGGATAGCAATAAATCCGAAAATGATCTTCATCAAATAAATCTAAATATAACCAATCATTTGAATATTTCCAGTGATATGAACTTAAATTAAAATAATTCTTAAAAACTTTTTGACTTTTCTCAAAAAAAGAATCCATGAAACTCTCTGAAATTTGAAAGGGAAAATTTTTTAGATTTCTTGCAAAACGAAATCGAATAGAAATTCCTTGAAATAGAAGAGAATCTAAAATAGATTTTAAATCAAATTGAAAAGTTGAAACCTGTGCAATTTTATAAAATGCAAACTTAGATAAATTAGAATAACGATAAATCTCAGAAGGTGTTAGTAAATTTGTATAACAATGAGAACAACCAACCTTTCCTTTTTTGACAAAAACCTGCCTTGTTGTTCCACAGTACAAACAAGAAGCATGCTTAAACACTTTGTAATTCACCCGATATAAGTTTATTCCGTTTAGTAGCAAGAGAAGCTAGTTCTAAATCATGAGTAACTAAAATCATGGAAAATGGATGTTCTTTTTGAAGTTGTAAAATTAAACTCATAAGATTTTTAGAATTTTCTCTATCCAAATTTCCAGTAGGTTCATCAGCAAGAATCAGTTGTTTTCCTGTAGCTAAAGCTCTAGCTACTCCGACTCTAGCACTTTCTCCTCCAGAAAGTTGAGCAGGAAAACTGTCAATTCTATCTCCTAGTCCCACCTTCTCTAGCATAGCTTTAGCTTCTTTTTTAGCTTTATAATAACTTACTCCATTAATGAGTAATGGAATCATTACATTTTCAATTGCAGAAAAATCAGGAAGTAAAAGATGATGTTGAAAGATAAATGTGACCTTTTGTGCTCGAAATTCTTCCCTTTCTCTTTCCGTTTTATTTGCAAGATTAACTCCACAAACCTCAAGCCTTCCAGAATCAAACTCATCTAAACCTCCAATAATGTTTAATAAAGTAGATTTTCCAACTCCAGATGCGCCTTCTACAGAAACAATTTCATTTTCTCCAACAGATAGGTTAATATTAGAGAGTATAGAAACACTTCTTTCAGAAATATAATAAGACTTTTTTAGATGCTCAATAAGGACTAAACTCATTCTATAAGTCAATTTGGTTATAAAGAAAATTTTGAAAATTTTTTTTCAAAGAACAAAAAAAA
>CALDSP010000018.1 GCA_937924465.1 uncultured Leptospiraceae bacterium | reverse complement strand
TCTTGTTTGATAAGTCCAATTTGGTAAGGTTCTATGCAAATGGGAACCAGAGAAAACTAAGACTGCTCCTCTTGGACATTCAAAGACAGTGGTTTCTTTTTGGGAAATAGGAATTAAAGATTTTGGAAATATTTTATTTATACTTTGAGATTGATATCCTCCTTCAACTTTCCATCTAGAATAATTAAACATTTGAGAATCATTTAGAATTGGTTTATTAAAATATTCTAAATAAAAAGCAAATCCATTCAATTCATAAATGTCACACAAAGGAATCCAAAAATTAATTTGCGATTCACTGTTTCCATACCAAGTGTCTCTATGAATATAATAGGCTGGCTCTGCTAAGGGAGAACGATTTTTTTCAGTTACAATTGCTCGAATTCTAGGATAATCAAACATCCACAACTTATGTTCAAATCCCAAATTTAATAAAAAATTTTTTGCAAGCCTTATCCAATTTGTAGAATTATATAGCTTTTTTCGAATCAAAGAAAGTTTTTGAAAATGATCTTCTTGGGAAATAAAAAATTCCGAAAGAGCAAACCCTCTACCAAACTCTTGAATTAAATTGTTTTCTAATTCAAAAACTAAACTTTCCGAAAATTCTTGAGCATTCAAGAATAAAAAAATTTCTCCGTGATAGATCTTAAATAGATTTTTAAATAAAAAATTTTTTGGATTTTCAAAAAGTTTATGTATCATACTTGCTATTAGGAATTTCCTTACTGTAGTTTAAACTCAACCATTGACTACTTATAAGAATTATTTAACCTTGATTAAGTCTCAAAATTTATTTTATATTAACTTACCAATACATTATTTCCTTAAACTCTATCTAAAAATCCAATTATACCATTTGACAGAAAAGTTAAAACAAGTTTATACTTCCATTATAAATACTAAACTCATTAAGGTAATCAGTGAATGCGACTTTTATTTACTTACAATAAATTTATAAATCCTTCTCTATTTATACTATCTCAAATTTATGCATATATCATTTTAAAAAAATATGATGCCTTCTCTCATTTTCACGAATCTATGTTCTTTTTTCCAGACTCTCATGATTATAAGCAAGTAGCACTTTGGTACTTAGGAGAGTTAGAAAAACAGCCATATAGTTTAAAATCTCGTCCATTTGGATATCCTTTATTTCTTTTACTTTTAGGATTAAAACCTTGGTTAATTTTTTATGTACAAAACTTGCTTTGGGTAATTCAACCCGTTCTTTTATATAACATTATCAAAAATTTTATGAAAATTATACCATTCTATTTTCTTGGCTTAGGACTATTTCTGATGAATATTTCTGGTTGTCTCATGGTTACTTATGCTTTAACAGAAACTTTCTCTACTACATTACTTTTAGCTTGGTTCTTGGCTATGCAAGAAAAGAAAGAATATCTTTCTTTATTCATACTTGCATTTCTTAGTTGTGTAAAACCAGTCTTTTTTAATATTTTTTTAATTCAAACAATTCATCACTTATTTGTAAATTATAAAGTCTTATTACAAAAGAGTAGAATCTTAAAGCTCATTTTTGCTTCTTCTCCTATTCTTTATCAAGTGGGATTTATGAGTTATTATTTTGGAATTTTTCATATTTCAATAATAGGTAGTGATACTATAAAAAATTATCTTCTCTCTTCTTATATCATGAACACAACTAATATTCAGTATGAAACCGCCAAGCTGATCATAGACCAGTACGAACCACTTCTAAAATCTTACATATACAAAGATATATTAGGTTTATCTTATGTATTTTTAAAAAATATTTGGAACAATATATTTACTTATGCATTTCCATCTATATTTCCACCTCGTTTAGAATATGGACTCTTTACAGTTAAGTTTTATAAGATTTATGGTTTCTTGCTTTTTATTTTAATTTGTCTACCTTTTATTTTTTTGAATTTCTTTTTACATTTGAAGAATTTAAAAATTAAAAAAGAGCTTTTTTACATGTATCTATGTGTGTATTGGATTCTTTTTAGTTCAGGTATTACCTTTTGGCAAGCAGATAGAATTCTTTTGCCCATTTATCCTTTTGCTGTTATTGCATTGATTTATTGGCTTTCGATTCTATACAAAAAACTTTCTAAAATGCTAATAAGTATTTAGAAAATTCAAACTACTCAATCAAAATTTTTTGCTGGTCAATTAAAATTTTTCAATTAGAAATTATTTTTATTGACTTAAAATAAATCTTAGTTTACTTAATAAGATAGAATTTTCTTTGCTTGTGAGTCCAATGAACCAAATTTCTAACCTAGAACGCTGTAGAAAACTTCTGGAATATAGCATTGTCAAACTGAATGAAACTTCCATTAAAAATAAAGAAGATCTAAAAAAAATTGCTTCCCTAATCATTGAAAGCATGACTGGAACTTGGAGATATTTTCATACTCCTGAGCATATCTTTGAGGTTGGGGGGAGTGAAGAACCTATAGCTATCTTAGCCGCTTTTTTTCACGATATGATTTATACACAAGTAGATCACGGAGTGAACATTAATTTAAGTGGATTTATTTATCCATTTGTCCATGAAAAAGAAGATTCACTTTACATTAGAGAAAAAGAACTTATTTCAAATTCCCAACTTTTTGAAATTACTCTTTTGGTTTTTGGTTTTAGAAAAGGACAAAAACTCCTTCCTTTCGGAGGACAGAATGAATTTTTAAGCACCTTAGTTGCTGTCCAAGTTTTATATCCTTATTTAAAATTATCTCACTTAGCGGAGATTGCTGCCTGTATTGAAGCAACCATTCCTTTTCGAAAAGTTCAAAATGGAGTTTCTTCCTATGATATTCTAAGGGAAAGACTTATCCAAGTAAATGAAATTTATCAATTTAATTGGACACAGTACAAGATTGATCAAATCCTTTTCTGTGCTATTCGAATGGCTACTAGAGACATTGAAAATTTTGGTAGTCCCAATCCTGTTCGTTTTTTAGATAATACTTGGAATCTCATGCCAGAAACCAACCACGATTTACGCACTCCTAATTCCTATACAATTTCAGGTTATAGAACTTCTATGATGAAGATGTTAAATTTTTTAAAATCTATAGTGCCTGAACAAATTTTTCATCAGTATAAATCTGTGCCTTCTGATGAAGAAATTTCACTATACTTTGAAAACACAAGAAAAAATTTACGAATTGCTGAGTTATATCTTAAAAGTAAAATTCTTACTATTGGAATTTTGGAAGCCTTATCTTCTCGAATTGGTCGTAATCTTTCCCTTTCTACTCTCATTGGAGAGATTCCCCAAGAAGGAATGGTCATTCCAACTTTAGATTATTTTTTACCTACTCTACAAAAGCCATACATTCCTCAAAACCCCTTTGAAGAAATTGTCTTAGATGTTCTTATTTATGGAAGAGATCAAGAAACTCATTATGATTTAAAAAATTCTCCTATCACTGCTTTTTTAGTGAGAGCAATTGGTTTCCAAAAAGTAGAAGAATCTTATGAAGACTTACTCGCTTTTTATGATCAAAAAATAAATGCAGAAGAGTTTTTAGAAAAATGTGATCCTTTTCTCACTAACACAATTATCGAAGGATCTATTAAAATTTTTGAACTTCGAATTGAATATCTAAAAAAAGGGAGAAAGAAAATTTAAATGGAAATTAGCTCAAATGAAGAGATTTGGAAAATTCTAAATCTTCTTTTTGTTCAAAAAAAAGTAACTCTTTCTAATAAGTATGGAAAAACTTATCCCGCGGAGGTAGAGATTTGGCAAAATTTCTTGAAAACTAAGTCCTCAGGAAATTTTCAAAATTCTTCTGAAAGAACCTTGATTGCTAAAGCAAACAATAAAATTTTCCTTTGTGAAACTAAAGTAAAGGGTATTACTGGAGACGGTGCTTTAATTTTAGAGCCATTCAAGATCCAAGTTCGTCAAGAAACAAATGAAGACACAAAAGAATATATTCCTCCTACTTTTTATGTTTCCAATGTTATTAGTATCTCAGAAGTAACAGTTTTTTTAGGAGATGATGAAGTAAAAGATATAGTCAAACGTCATTCTCTAAGATTAAAACATTTATTTGATATTTATAATGTATTCTTATCAGACAAACCAGATGAGAGAACTCGACTTATGCGAACTTATGATTTACCAATCATTATTTTAAATAGAGATGACCCACAGAGTGTTCCTAACAACTCCATTTCTTATGAAGATTATCTAAAATCTATTCGCAATGAAAAAGCTCCTCTTGAGTTTAAAGCAGAAATCTGTGCTCCTATTAAATATCGAGGGCATGTAATTATTGGATATGTACAAGTTTTGCATAGAAAAAGATTAGATATAAATTCTTTCAATCTTGTAAGTTTAGTTGCCTCTAGTATTAGAAAAGACTTATCCGATTACAAAAATCATGAAGAGTCTCGAGAAATTTGTAAAGTAATTAACTTTACTCATACAGAGATTACTTTTCTTCACTCAATGAATATTCATTTTTCAAGAATTTTTTATATTGGAAATCTTGTAATTTTAAATTTAATTGCTAATAAAGAAATCAAAATGACTCTCAAGGCTCTTATTCGAAATATTACACCACTTGACAAATTTTTTTCAGTTACAGCTCAATTCCAAAACCTTTCCTTAGATCAATTAGAAAAAATAGAAGAACTTGTAGAGTTAGCAGGTTTTACACAAGAAGACTAAACTAAAAAAGCTTTTTCAAATTGCTATTTAAAGTATAACTTGGGGATTACCCCCAAGTCTTTTAGTTCTAGATCTTACTTAAAAGAAAGAACGTACTCAGCCAAAGCCTCGTACTCAGCTTCTAAATGTGGGTAAGCAACCATACCCGAACCTGTTATACCTTCTTTTAAGGTTTTTATAATTCCTTCTTTAGTCTTTCCGTTTTTCCAACCATCCGCTAAAGCAAAGTTTCGAGGTTTAGGATTTAAAGCGGCCCCAGCAGGTCCATCTCCTGCACCATTTGGACCATGACAACTAGCACAGTTAACTTCATACACTTCTTTTCCTTTTGCTAATAGATCAGCCTTAGAAGCTTCAGAAGTATCAGTTGCATTCACTTGGGCATTTTCACCCTCTTTTGACTTTCCGCAGTTCAATACTAACCCAACAGAAAGAAACATAAATGTTAACAAGGAATAAACATAAATTTTTCTCATGAATTTCTCCTTTCTGATATCCATTTTTTTTTGAGGAAATGATAGAAAAACTAAAAAATTTGCTAACCGTCATAAAATATGAGAAAAATCTTAAAGTAAGCTAGAAATAATTCTATTGTCTTCCTAAGTTATTTACAAAATTTTGACATGGTCCGAAATAAAGAGAGAATTACTTGGTATGGCAAAAGATCACTATTTAGTTGGAGTTGGGGCCTCTGCAGGAGGACTGGAAGCTATTACAGAGTTTTTAAATCATTTTGCTTACGAACCAAACTTTACCATCATCATCGCACAACATTTAAGCCCAAATTATAAAAGTCGAATGGTAAATATTTTGTCTAAAGAAAGTAAAATGGAGGTTTTAGAAATTAGTCATGGAATAGAAATTGAAAAAGGAAAAATCTACATTACTCCACCCGATAGTGACTTAATTATAAAAGAAAACTCCTTTGAATTGACCAAACCTTATACTTCTCATGGTCCTAAACCCTCCGTAGATAATTTTTTTCAATCTTTAGCTGAAGTTGCAAAATCGAGAGCAATTGGAGTCATTCTCTCTGGCACAGGTTCAGATGGAGCTATAGGAGTTAAAGCCATAAAACAAAATGGTGGTATTACTTTAGCACAAGATCCATTCACTGCAAAGTATGATGGAATGCCCTTAGCAGCCATTGAAACAGGTCATGTTGATATAGTTTGCTCTGTTGATAAAATGTACGAAGAAATTAAAGAAGCCATCAAAAATCCAAATTCTCTAATTTTAGTTCAAAAAGAATTAAATGAGGACAATAAAAGTCTAACCCGACTTTTTTATTTATTATCCAAACGAACAGGAACCGATTTTTCTAACTATAAACCTGCAACAATTCTCAGAAGACTTGTGAAGCGATTAGAAATGTTAAAGCTCAACAGTCTAAAAGACTATTTAGACTTCGTAGAAGCTAATCCAAAAGAAATTGATGTAATATTTCAAATGATTTTGATAGGTGTCACGGAGTTCTTTCGTGATCCTGAATCTTTCTTGGAACTAGAAAAATATTTAGCAAAAATCATTGCCTCAAAAAATGCGGGAGATAATATCCGAATTTGGGCACCGGGATCCTCTTCTGGAGAAGAAGCATACTCTCTTGCCATCCTTCTTTCGAAAATACTCAAAGAAAAAATCCTAAATTATAACATTCAGATCTTTGCTACAGATATTGATGAAAAAGCAATTGCAATTGCTAGAAAGGGAATTTATAGTCCTCACTCTCTAGAAAAGGTTCCACCTGAAATTATATCTGAATACTTTATTCGAAATAACAATGATTATGAACTAGTAAAATCCATTCGTTCTATGGTACTTTTCTCAAAACATGATATTACAAACAATCCACCATTTTTAAAATTAGATTTAATTTGTTGTAGAAATTTATTAATTTACTTTAGTACAAACTTACAAAAACAAATCTTTCCTATTTTCCATTATGCTTTGAATCCAGATGGGTATTTGTTTTTAGGAAAGTCAGAAACTATTGGTCAATTTTCTGATTTATTTTCCACAGTTGATAACAAACACAAAATTTTTCAAAAAAGAAGAACAAGCTCTGTGTCTGCTTTACGCTTTAGTACTTTTAGACCTAGTCGTAGAATTGTTCTTTCTTCCGAAACTCAAACCAAAGCTCCTGTTTCCAATGCAGAAATAGTAAGAAATACTTTTTTAAATGTCTTTGATTATCCTCATGTTTTAATCAATGATAACATGGACTTACTTGAAATCTTTGGAGATGTATCTTCTTATTTGGGACTTTCCCAAGGTATCATGAATTCTAATATTATTAAACTTACAATTAAAGATTTGCAAGTTGAGTTAAGA
>CALDSP010000017.1 GCA_937924465.1 uncultured Leptospiraceae bacterium | reverse complement strand
AAAAAATAAATTGGCAAGAAAGATAGGTTCAAGGAACTAAAATGTTCAAGTATTTTTTTTTAGTTAGTTTAATTTTCTTTTTAAACCATCCAAATTTAGCTGAAACAAACCTTCAAGATTATAAGACCGATTTTTGGGAAGTAGTTACAGACACTCCCGATTTTTTTGCTAAAAGTTTTACAGAATACTCTGAAAACTTTTCAAGACTAATTTATGAATATTTACTTACTTGGCGAGAAGACATAAAAAATTTAGAGGCAAAAATTTATTTATACAAAGAATGTACAGAGCTAGAAAATTTTCTCAAGAAAAGAAATCGAAAGCTGAAGCGCAGTTTAGGATTTGTAAAAATTTCACAAACCTCATGGAGTGAGTTCACTCTTGCAGGATGCATTTCTACTATTCAGAATACAAAGTTTAATTTTCAGAAAAATGTTGCCCAAAGACTTTTAAGTAAATCGAAAAAACAAATTCCCCTTTGGTTGAAAGTTGGATTTTCTGATTATTTTGCCTATTCATCTTACATTGCAGATGATTACTCTATAGTGCCTCACTATGATTATGACTCTATCCTAGCTATAAAAGAATTTTATGAAAAAGAAAATCGTCATTATAAAATTTCTGAAATTTTAGAAGCTACTAAAATTTTGAAAAATGAGAAAAAATTCTTTTTTGCTTATTCATGGGCATTGTTTAGTTATCTTTTTGATGTTCATCCTGAAGGGCGAGAGTTTTTGAAAGAATATTATAAGAGTTTGCCTTCAAAATTAAATATTCGCAGGCAAGAAAATCCCAAAATTTCTGAAAAATCTTATAAAAATGAAATCAATGAAGAAGATTGGTTTGCTTGGTTAAATAAACTTCCTGAGCCCAGAGGTTTTGGAGAGTTTAAAAAACTTGATAATTTCAATGTGACCAAATCTAGAATTGGCCAACTATTTCTAATTATACAAGAAAATCCAAACTTTTATCTTTATAATGCTCAATTATCTTTGGATTTTTATAAAGATGAGAATTACTTTTCTTCTATCAAATACGCAGAAATAAGTTTAAATCAAAAACTCTATCAACCAAGGCTTTTAGAAATTGCAATTATTTCTTCTTTGAAAGTGGATGATTTTTCAAGAGCGGACTATTTTTTTATGCTATACGATTTTATTTATCCAAATAATGGAAATCTCAATGCAGAAAGGAATTTCTTAAAAAGAATGAAATCTTATAACGCTCACTTACATAAATATCAAATTGATTATACTTGGAAAGAAGAATGAAATCCTTTAATTTGTTTGAATTTGGATTTTTGCGAATTGCTGCAGTCTCTCCAAAAATAGAGCTTGCTAATCCAGAAAAAAATGCAAAGGAAATCTTGAATATTTTGAATGAGCTTTTATCGCATAACGTCCAAATTGCAAATTTTAGTGAACTTTGTCTTACAGGATATAGTATTTCTGATTTGTTTTTTCAAGCTCATATTTTTCAGGAAACTGAAAAGGCTTTAAGTTTTTTATTGAAAGAGACTAAAGAACTTCCTATTCTGTTTACAGTAGGATTTCCTTTTTTGATTGATGGAAAAATTACCAATTGCGCAGGACTTTTTTATAAAGGAAGTTTACTTGGGATTATTCCTAAAACTTATTTACCAAATACTTTCGAATTTTATGAAGTACGTTGGTTTAGTCCAAGTTCGGCTTTTCATAATTCTTATATTTTTACAATGGGAAAGCAAGTTCCTTTTGGTTCGCAAATTTGTTTTAGTATAAACAATTTTCTACATCCAATTAAAATTGGAATTGAGATTTGTGAAGATTTGTGGGCAGTAGAGCCACCCAGTGGAAAGTTGGCTTTAGGTGGTGCAAATATAATTTTAAATTTATCTGCAAGTCCCGAGATCTTAGGAAAGGCAGAATATAGAAAAACTTTAGTTGAGCAGCAATCTGCTCGTTGCAATTCAATATATGTTTATTCATCTTCCGGAGCTTCAGAATCTACTACAGATGTCGTTTATTCCGGACATTGTATTATTGCAGAAAATGGAATTACACTAGCTGAAACAAAAGATTTAAGTTTAGAATCTAAGTGGATTTTAGCTGATGTGGACATAGAAAAATTATGTATTGAGCGTTCAAAGAACAAAACATTTTTGTCACCTAACGTCCAAAATTTACAAGAAATTATTATTCCATTTGAAAGTCCAAAATCGGTTTTTAACTTACTTAGAAAAGTTCAAAAAACACCCTTTGTTCCAAGTGATGTTACGAAGCGAGAAGAAAATTGTAAAAAAATTTTTGAAATTCAATCTTTTGGACTAGCAAGAAGAATCCAAGCTGCGAAATCTCAAGTGCTTGTTATTGGTGTTTCTGGAGGATTGGACTCTACTTTGGCATTACTTGTTTGTGAGAGAGCTTTAAGAATTTTAAAGTTGTCTCCAAGTAAAATAAAAGCATTCACCTTGCCGGGTTTTGGAACAACTTCTCGCACAAAAAATAATGCAATTCGATTAGCTGAACTAACCGGAGCAGAGATTCGGACTATTTCAATTGTAGATTCTGTTATACAGCATTTTAAAGATATTGCTCATGATGTGAACGACATAGATGTTACTTACGAAAATGCTCAGGCTAGGGAAAGAACTCAAATTCTTATGGATATTGCAAATAAATTAAATGGTATTGTAGTGGGTACGGGGGATTTATCGGAGCTTGCTTTAGGTTGGTGTACCTATAATGCAGATCAAATGTCTATGTATAATGTAAATGCAGGTGTTCCCAAAACACTCGTACGTTATGTGGTGGAGTATTGTGCGGAGTATGAGTACAGTGGTGAACTTTCTTTAACGTTACGTGATATATGCAATACTCCAATCTCTCCAGAACTTTTACCCCATAATGCGGATAAAATTTCTCAAGAAACAGAGGAAATTATAGGACCTTATATTTTGCATGACTTTTTTTTGTATCACTTTATGCGCTTAGGTTTTTCACCAAAAAAAATTTTTTATCTTGCAAGGATAGCTTTTCAAGATGAGTATGAGGAACATAAAATTTTAGAAACTTTAAAAATTTTTTATAAGAGGTTTTTTCAAAATCAATTTAAACGTTCTGCCATGCCCGATGGAGTAAAAGTTGGTTCTGTTGCTCTCTCTCCGAGGGGAGATTGGAGAATGCCTAGTGATTTGGGCACCCAAAGTTATTTAAAAGAAATTCAAGAATTAGAGGAGGAATTGAAATGAAATGGATGATGGGGATTTTCGTTAGTATAGTTACCACAACTGTAGTTTATGCTTTTTGTGGGTTTTATGTTGCTCGTGCTGATTCTACTCTTTACAACAAAGCTTCTAAAGTTGTGTATGTGCGAGATGAAAACAAAAATGTCATTACCATGATGAACGATTACCAGGGCAATTTAAAAGACTTTGCTTTGGTCGTACCAGTTCCTGTAGTTTTAGAGAAAGAACAAATTCACATTGGAGATAGCAAGGTAGTGGATCATCTAGATGCGTTCAGTGCACCACGTTTAGTAGAATATTTCGATGAGAATCCTTGTAGGCGATACCAAACGGAATTCGAAGTCTTTAAAAGTCAAAGTAGTCCGGGTGCTGCCGATGTTGAAAGAAGAAAAAAGCAAGATTTAGGGGTAAGCATTGAGGCAACCTATACAGTGGGAGAGTATGATATTATAATTCTTTCTGCTAAATATTCCCAAGGGTTGGAAGAATGGCTCATTCAAAATGGTTATAAAATTCCAGAGGGAGCTCACAAAGCATTAGAGCCTTATATAAAACAGAAGATGAAGTTTTTTGTCGCTAAAGTGAATTTAAAAGAACAATCCAAAACAGGTCTTACTTATCTTAGACCTTTGCAATTTGCCTTTGATTCTCCTAAGTTCATGTTGCCAATTCGTTTGGGTATGATCAACGCAAAAGGAGATCAAGATTTGATTATTTTCATGCTTACACGAAGAGGAAGAGTAGAAACTACAAACTATATGACTGTTAAACTTCCCTCTAATTTTGATGTTCCGGTATTTGTGAAACAAGAGTTTAAAGATTTTTATTTGGCTATGTTCGAAAACCAAGTCAAAAAACACAATGGAAAGGTTGTATTTACAGAATATTTTTGGGATATGAGTTGGTGTGATCCTTGTGCCTCTGATCCTTTGAATCCAAAAGAGCTTCGTTCTTTAGGAGTATTTTGGGTAGATGAAATTTCGCCTCCCACCCGTTTTCGTGCACCTAACGTCCTAGTTACAAGGCTTCACTTACGTTATAATGATGAGACTTTTCCAGAAGATTTAATTTTTCAAGAAACAAACGATAGAGTTAATTTTCAAGGACGTTACGTGATAAGGCATCCTTGGAACGGAAATCCAAATGAATGCAAGGAAGCAGAAAAATATTTTGAAGAACTTTCTCGCAGACAAGAAAAACTGGCCCAAGATCTTGCAAGTCATACAGGTTGGGATATTGAAATCATTCGCAAAAAAATGAATTTAAACCAATTGAATTTACCCAAGAGTGAAGAAAAATGGTGGAAGAAAATTTGGAGGTAAACTTTGAGCATTTTCAAAGTATTCTCTGCTTATAAGCCCGCTGGTGATCAAATTAAAGCTATTGAAAAAATTGCAGAAGGTTTCGAGAAAGGACTGAATAAAATTACTTTGGTAGGTGTGACCGGTTCTGGGAAAACATTTACTATGGCTCATGTAATTGAAAAAATCGGAAAGCCTACTTTAGTTTTAAGTCACAATAAAACCTTAGCTGCCCAACTTTTTAGAGAGTTAAAAGAATTCTTTCCAGAAAATGCAGTAGAGTACTTTGTTTCTTATTACGATTACTATCAACCCGAGGCTTATGTTCCAACTACAGATACTTATATTGAAAAAGAGCTTTCTATGAATGAAGAAATTGATAAACTCCGCCTTCGTGCAACGTCTTCTCTTTTAGAAAGAAAGGATGTTGTAATTGTAAGTTCTGTATCTTGCATTTATAGTTTGGGTTCTCCGGAAGAATATGCTAACTCCATGCTTATCTTAAATGTAGGTCAAGAAATTGATAGAAATGAGGTTATTAAAAGACTTCTTCGTGTTCAATACAACAGAAATGATACAGAATTCATTCGTGGAAATTTTAGAGTTAGAGGAGATGTTATAGAAATTTTTCCTTCTTATACAGACGAAGGTTATAGAATTGTTTTTTTTGGAGATGAAATTGAGTCTCTTTCTCGTTTTAATCCAATCACTGGAAAAACTATTTTTAAATTAGAACGATTGGCAATCTATCCCGCTAAACACTTTATTACAACAGCGCCGGGTATCCAAGAAGCTCTCAAGCGAATCCAATTAGAACTAGATGAGAGAGTTATATACTTTAAGTCAGTGGGAAAACTTCTAGAAGCTGAACGGATTCAACAAAGAACGAAATACGATATGGAAATGCTCTCTGAACTGGGATATTGCAATGGAATTGAAAATTATTCTTTTCATTTATCGAATAGGACGTTAGGTGAAAGACCTTATTGTTTATTTGATTATTTTCCTCATGATTTTTTATGTATTATTGATGAATCGCACGTAACAATTCCTCAAATAGGCGGAATGTATGCAGGGGATCGGTCAAGGAAAGAAACTCTTGTAGAATATGGTTTTAGACTCCCTACTGCTTTAGAAAATAGACCTTTGAATTTTAAAGAGTTTGAAAGTGTTGTAGACAAAGTACTTTATGTTTCAGCTACTCCTTCGGATTATGAATTAAAAAATTCTCAACTTGTGGTGGAACAAATCATTCGTCCTACAGGACTTTTGGATCCAATCGTGGAGGTCAGACCTGTAGAAGGCCAAATTGAAGATCTGATTCACGAAATTCATCTTCGTAAACAAAAAAACGAAAGGGTTTTAGTTACTACACTCACCAAGAAAATGTCGGAAGATTTATCGGCTTATTTAAAAGAGGCTGGACTTCGAGTTTGTTATTTACATAGTGAAATTGAAACCATTCAGCGTGTAGAAATCATTCGAGATTTACGCAAGGGAGTTTATGATTGTGTAGTTGGAATCAATCTCTTGAGAGAAGGTTTAGATATTCCAGAAGTTTCATTAGTTGCTATTTTAGATGCAGACAAAGAAGGCTTCTTGAGAAATCATAAGTCTTTGATTCAAACGATCGGACGTGCCGCGCGTAACGTAAACGGAATGGCAATTTTATACGCGGATAAAATTACAAACTCCATGAAAACAGCTATTGAAGAAACTAAACGCAGAAGACAAATTCAAGAAGAGCATAATAAAAGGTTTGGAATTGTACCAAAAACAATTCAAAAAGAAATCTCGGATATTATAAAACGCACTGAAGAAAAAGAAGTATCTTTGGAAGAAATGATTTATAACGAAATTGAACAAGAATTTACTTTAAAGAAATACAAAACTAAGGAAAGCTTGCGTGAGAAATTAAAAGAAGCCATGCTAGAGGCTGCAAAAAATTTAGATTTTGAACGTGCCGCGCTTTTGAGAGATAAAATGCTTTCTATAAAAATGAACGAATAAATAAATTATGCCAAGAGCAATGATTATAGCTGTTGGAACAGTTGGGAGAGTTTAAGCAAAAATATGATGATTGTGTTTCCAGGCTTTATAGATTGTTGGAAATGCTTATGTTAAAAGAAATAGAAAATAATTTTCAGGTTTCAGCAAGTGAATTTCCATATAAGCTAGATGAAGATTTAAAGAAAAAATATGAAAACCAAAAAACCAAAGAATGTAAAGCTTAGTTTTGGATGGTTTCGAACAACTTGCTGCAAAATATCCAGAAAGTGCTATATTTCAAAAATATAAAGATAGTAAAGATGAAATTAGAAAACTGTTAAAGATAAGAATGAGTCCTTACTAGTTCAGGGCTTTGCTCTTTTGGATAAAGAAAAAGCTGAAAAGATGACTAATCTGTTAAAGAATATTAGCAGTTTTTCTGAAATTTCATTTCAAGTTTCATTAAAACTCTCACAAGGCTTAAATAAGTGACATAATAAAAATTAAAATGAAAAACAAATTTAAAAGTTCCCATGTGGAAGAGACTATTTTGAATAGGAAGTTCATTTTTTTTATTTTTCTTTAGAAAAATTTCGTTTAAAGATTGACCTAGAATCCACGTTTTCCGATAATATTTAAGGGATATTTTATCCTAATATTGAAAGAGAGTTAAAGGTGACACATGAAGATTACTAAAGGATTATTCATTCTTTTGTTTCTACTCAGTTTTGGAAACTTGTTTGCTCAACAAACGGGAACTAGCGATGCTGACAAGGAAGATGAAGTAACTATCAAAGGGGAACTCCTTCCCGATGATGACGACTCAAAATTGAGTGAAGAAGAAAAAAAACGTAAAAAGAAAAACATTAAGGACGAAGCACTCTGGAAAAACCCTGATTTTGTTGGTTACAATAAGTCTTTTGACGAACTTCATAAGCTCTCAAAAGCTTACGCAAACAACAAATACCGTCTTGCTCTTTCTGCTTATCAGTCAGGTGTAAATACTATCATGAAAATGAGAGAAAACATTGAGCAGTACAAAAAAGAGCAAGCAGAGAAAAAGCGCCTTGATGAAAAATGGTATTGGCAAAAAGTAGATCGCAAAGCTGCAGAGGAAAGATATATCAATCGTGAAAAAATGGCTGCTAAAATGGCTGCTGTAACTTACTTCACAAAAGCTATCAATCATCTCGATGACATAAAAAACCCAGATCTTCGAGAGGAGGAAGCTTACAAAGCCCTTCTTTCTGCAGTGTATCGTGAATGGATTAAGGCTGAGTACGATACGCAAAACTATCCACAATGCATTCCTATTCTTGAGCTTTACTTAGAAATTAACAAGAATGAGGAAGAGTATCCTGCTCATAAATACCTGGCTAGCTGCTATTCTTTTGAAGAAAATACTCTTAGAAAGTATAAAGCAGGTTCAGATGATCAAATTCAAAAGCTTAAAAATAAGAAAAATGTTCATTTACTAAGAGCTACTGAACTTAAATACGGTAAAGGTTCAGTCGAATATAAACATATCGTTGACTTAGTCAATAAAGACGAGGTCATTGCAGTAACTCCGTAAGAAAACCCTCTTTCAAATTAAATAAAACGACCCATTAAGGGTTGTTTTGTTTAGTTGAAAATCCAAGTTGAGGGTTTTTCCCTCAACTTTAGTTTTCCCTTTTTCCATGCATGCAGAAAAGGATACTATTCTTTATGTTTTAACCAAATCTCAAGAATATCTAAAATCTAAAAATATTCTACAACCAAGGCTTGATGCAGAGGTTTTATTAGCGGATATTCTAGGTTTGCAGAGAATTCATCTTTATACGAAATTTGATCTAAAGCTAAGCGAAGCTCAAAAAGATATTTACCGGCAGAGAATTAAAGAACGTGGAATTAGAAAGCCTGTTGCTTATATTATTGGAAAAAAACATTTTTTTAAATCTGTATTTCTTGTAAATTCTAACGTACTTATTCCTAGGCCTGAAACAGAAGAACTGGTAGAATGGGTTCTTTCTGAAAATCAAAAAGAAACTCTAAAAGTTTTAGATTTATGCACGGGATCGGGATGCATAGCTATAAGTCTAAAAATAGAAAGACCTAATTGGAAATTATTTGCTTCTGATGTTTCAAAAGAAGCTCTTATTGTGGCTAGAGAGAATTCTCAAATTCTCAACTCTTCCATTGAGGCTTTTTTCGAAAGTGATTTATTTAATTCTATACCACCGCAAGAATATGATTTAATCGTTTCCAATCCTCCTTATATACCAATTTCAGAAAAAGAAATTTTAGAAGAAGATGTTTTGAATTTTGAACCTCATATAGCCTTATTTCTAAATGATCCCGATTTTTTTTGGGAAAAATTGCTAAGCTCTTCTATAAACTATCTTAGAAAAAGTGGAATAATTTATTTAGAAACTCATCCTTCTTATGCAGAGAAAATCATACAACTAGGAAAAAAAATTGGTTTTCAAGAAGGAACTATAAAAAGAGACCTAAGTCAAAAATTTAGATTTGTAAAACTAGTGAAATAATTTTTTACATAAGTGCTGTTTTACTTAAAACTATTGCAGAATAAACTTATTATTAAAACTTAGATTTGTGGTATTTATTTATAATTTTGTTATAACTTGTTTGGCTCCATTCATTTACTTACTTTTGTTAATTAGTAAAGATGGAAATAAATTTTTATATAATCGAAACTCTTCTTTAAAAAAACTTTCTTCTTTTCAGAGAAATTCAAATTCTAAACTCTATTGGTTTCATGCAGCCTCTGTTGGAGAATTGGAACAGTGTAAAGCCATCGCAAAAATGATTCGTATTAAAGAACCCAACTCCCAAATCATTCAATCTGTTTATTCATCTAGCGTAACAACTAAACATTTAGATTCCAGTTTATTTGATTTTACTTTTTACTTACCTTTGGATTTTTTTTGGAGTTATTACAAACTATTTCAAACTTTTAAACCTAACTATTTAATTATTGCAGCATGGGATACATGGCTCAATTTGTTACGAACTGCAAAGATTTATAATGTAAAGACCTTTCTTGTATGTGCTACTATCAATCCTAACTCAGGAAGGTTGAAATTTCCTTTTCGTTTGTTTACTAAAAAAATTTTTTCTTATCTTGATTTTATTCTTCCCTCTGATAAAATCTTTGAATCAACCTTTGAAAAAATAATTCCTAAATACAAAATTGGAATTTGTGCAGATTCTCGGTTTGATTCTGTAATTCAAAAAATTAAAGAACAATCCGCATTTCCCATTTTACCAAAAGTAAATAAAAAACCAAATAATTGAAAATTTAAATCTCCGAAAAATTCAAATAAGGGTTTGATAATTTCTAACAATTTTTCTAACGGGCATTTTTCTATTTATTTTCAGTAAAAATTTTATTTAT
>CALDSP010000016.1 GCA_937924465.1 uncultured Leptospiraceae bacterium | reverse complement strand
ATTTTAAGAAAGCATTTGAGAAGTTAATTTCTTTTGGTCACAGAAAACTTACTCTTTTGCTATAGTGTCATACAATTTTCTAGATGGAACAGAAATATAGGAGCACAACTCTTCTGTTTCTTCTCTATAACGTGTTTCATGGTTGAAAATATCTAAACTAGGTTTACCATCTATAATGTAATAATAAAGATAGTCTCCGGGCTTCAATCTTTTTCTAAGTCGAAAAATACCATCATCTGATTTAACCAAATAGTCATGTTCGGGATTCCACTGGTTAAAATCACCAACAATAGCTATAGTGTTTGAATTGGGACTATAAATTCGAAACTCTACAGTTTTAAAATCAATATCATCATCAATTTCGCGGTCAATGATTCTGTAGGTTATATTTTTTTCAAAATCCTCTCGCTCTATTTGATAAATGGAATAAAAAGAACCCTTCCCATCCTCTTCTCTGTGAGGATTATTTGAATCATAGTCAAAGATTCCATCAATTCGAAATTTATAAGAAAGTTTGGAAATTTTATTCTCATTTCGATCTTCTAGTCCACTTTTTACAATCTTATAATAAATTCCATAACGGTTTCTTTGCATGGGAACACAACGCCAAGAACTAAAATTTCCACATATCTCTACTTCATTGTTTTTAATTCCCTGATATGTAAATAAAACCCCCTTTGCTAAAAAGGAACCATTTTTTCCATATTCAGAAATATCTAAAACACGAATATAACGAGGAGAAATAGCTCTTTTTAAGCTTTGGATTTGCCAATAATAATAAATTTTTTTCTCTTTCTCTGATGTGATTTGTGAATTTTCTAATTCTTTGGAAGAGTAAGAACCAATCCATTCTAAACTTTCCTGACTCAAAATAGTTCCCAAACTAAATATTAAAATAAAAAACAAAAATAAAAACTTTTTAGTTGATTTAATTTTCATAGGATTTAAAGCAGCTACTCTATATTTCGACAAAACAGCCCGGGAATTAAATAAATTTTCATGAAATAATTTGCTTGAAATCTAATTCATTTTCCGAAATATTATATAAAATCTATTGAATATGGCAAAGTATACTCCAGAAGAATTAAGTCGAATTGCGGAGATTTTATCTCCCTTGAATAAAAATCCTTTGGTCACAGAGGCACTGAATCCTACGGCAAAGGTCTTAAGAAAAATAACAGGAGAACCTGAACCAGAATTTTTAGATGAAGACACAGTTCCACAAAAAGAACAACAAGAAAGTTTAGAAGGTGGAATTGATGTAGATGTAGGAGAGATTTTAGAACCACCTCCTATTCGCAAATTTGATGAAGATGATTCTGACATAGACGCTTTACTTAACGAAGATATTGACACCTACTCCGCACACCAAGCAGAAAAAAAAAGTGGGAAAGATTTAGAAGAAGTACCAATAGAAGAGTTCCCAACTATTCCCGATAGCGAACAAGACGAAAATGCATTCGAAAACTTAGAGGAAACTCAACAACCCCCAATCTCTGATAGTTTTTCTTTTGAGGAAGCCCTAACTCCCCCTCAGGATACCACATCTTTAGAGGAACAAGATTTTTCTTTTGAAACTGAAGCCGATACTGAAACAGAACTCACCCAAGAGCCACAGACACAACAAGAAAGTTTTGAAGATTTCTCTTTTGAAACTGAAGCCGATACTGAAACAGAAGCAGGGGAGCAAATACCAAAAGAAGAAATTGATGAAGAAAATCCATTTGCAGAATTACTAAAACCGAGAGAACCTGTACGTAAAATATCTAAGCCAGAACTTGAAACTACTTTCAACGAAATCGAAGAAAGCTCTTTTGCTCCTACAGAAGAAGATACCTTTCAAGAGGAACAAGAGCCAGAAATTCCCGATTTTGAAACAACTGAAGACTTGAGCACTATTCCCACTACGGAAGAAGAGTTGAAACCTGTTGATATCGAAGATCACGATGTATTTGCAGATTTTGAACATGAGACAGGCTTTGATTCTGAATCCAAATTAGAAGAAATAGAAGAAGGCGATGAATCCCAATTGGGTGGTTTAGCAGAACTTGACGAAGAGGAAACTATTCCGGGTGGAGATTATGAGCAAAGTTTAGAAGAGGATCTTTCTAGTTTAGCCGAAGAATCCCTAGAAAAAGAACAAGAACTCACCGATCAAGAATTAGCCATCATTCAACGAGAAATTTTAAGTTACCCTCCTACCCTCAAGCGAGCTATCATCGATGCTATTACAAAAGACAAAATTTCTGTAGCAGAACAACGTGAACTACTGGAACTTATCAAAGCTTCTCAACCTTATCCCGATATAGCGGCTTATCTCACTGAAAAATTAGGCTATCAAGTTTACCTTTCCGACCCTGAAGGAAAATACTCCGACGCAGGAATTCCTATCATTGCCACCAAGCCTATTTATACAAAAAAGGGAGAGTTTGAGCGTAGGCAAAAAATCAAACGTAATATTTTACTTGCTGCTGCTGGTTTAGCTCTTGTTACAGGGCTAATATTTGGTTATAAGTATGTTTACAAGCCTCTCCGTGCAGCTTCTTATTATGAAGATGGATTAAAACAAATCAAAAAAGCTGGACTCATTAAAAGTGGTACTGGTAGGAAAGAACACTTAGATAATGCAGAAAGAAGTTTTAGGCAAGGAGAAAAAATTAATCCAGGTGATTTAGAATACCTCAACAAATATGGCATTGCTTACATGAAAATTGGAGAGTACGAAAGAGCTTTTGAAAAACTCTTTGGAAAAGTAGAACCCGATTTTGGAAAAGGGGAAAAAGATGCCTCCTTGAAAGTAAGTTGGGCAGAACGCAAAGAAATTCCTTACATTGAATTAGAAACAGGACAAAAATGGGATGACAGAAAGGTTGAAATAGCAGACAATAAACTTCCTTCCGATCCTAGGGAAATTTTACGTTTAAAAGCACAAGACAAAGTACCAAGAAAAATTATAAAACCCGGAGCATATATTTACGCTCGTTTAGCAAAAAAAATTCATGACAATACAACTTATATCAACTTAGGTCGATTTCACACAAACAACGCCATTGCATTTCTACAAGCCAAAGATAGTCAAGTCTACAAAAATGATGATTTAGGAATCAACTACTTCAAGCATGTTTTTATGGATGGAGGTGAACCAGATAATGTAGAAGCTAGAGCTGGGTTAGCTAAGGTTTACTACAATCAACAAAATTATGGAAAAGCTGTCTCTCAATACAATATCATACTAGAAAAGTATCCTAAAAATCCTATTGGACATGGAGGACTTTTAAGTACTTACATAGAAATGTGGAAACGAGATAGAAATCCTCAATATGTGTTAAACCATCATAGAAGAGTTAGAAATGAACTTGGAATAGAAGATGACTTGTCTTTGTATACCTTATCTAAGCTAGCAAGTTTCTACATAGAACTTGATCCAACAGAACTTAGAATTCGTTACAATATAAATCCAGAAGATCAAGTTACAAATATGGATATTGCAGATAACGTAATTCATATTCTAAATATTGCGTTTTCAAAAACAGAAAAACAAGATGGCATAAAAGTTTCTGGGGATGAATACGCCGAACAGTACTATCAACGTGGACGATTTTATATTGCACGTAACGAATCTTTAAGAGCTCTACAACAGTTTGAACTAGCCGCAAATTATGATCCAGCTCATTACTTAGCCGTACTTGAAATGGCAGAACACTATATGCGAATTGAAAATTATGACGAAGCAAGAAAACTTCTTCAAAACGCAATTAAACGTTATAAAGCATTTAAGGATTACTATGGAAACAGAGAAGAAGATGAAACTCTCATTCAAGGGGACGTTGGGCGACTATTTTTTAATTTAGGAAAAATTGTTTATTTAGATTCTGCTTTGCCAAATCGTGGAGATAGGGTGGATGAATTCCCTGCCCGAAAAGTATATCCTTTTCATGCAATGAAAGCAAGTGATATTACAGAAACAGAAAAAGAAAGAAGAGACTTACTTAAAAATGCAATGCAGTATTTTGAACTTGCAGAAAAATACCAACTTCAAGATCCAGTGAAACGAAGAGAACTATTTTACTATCTTGGTTGGATTGATTACATGAATGGAGATTTTGAATCTGCTCTTTCCCATTTCACTAAATTAAGCGAAGAAGATGGCTACAACAATCCAAGCGTAATGATGGCAAAAGCAAATTCGTACTATTACTTAGGGCAAGTAAATGCAAGTCTTGGAAATTATCTCAAAGTATTAGAAGATTTTGAAGCTAAAGCTGCACAAATTGCCAATCCTGTTCCAGATGAATCTACTCATCAAGAAGTCTACCAAACCTTGATTGCTGTTTATAATAATATAGGTGCCTGTTACGAAAGAAAAAATAATACCAGTGAAGCCCTGAAATATTATTGGAAGTCAGTAGAAGCAGCAAGACGTATCAATTCAACCACAGAAATAGCAAACTTCAACAAAGACATGGTATTTCGAAATCGAAGAGGAGAACTTCCTCTCTTAGATGATTGGCTTTCTCCTACAATTGATTCTATTCGAGAACTTAGAAAAAGTAAAAAGAAAAACAGTTTCTTTTAAAATTCAAAGGATCCCTCCTCTCCTATTCATTTTTATATTGAGTAAGGTTTCACATTTTTAAACTAATTTTATTATTACTTTTCAGAAATACAACCAATCTCAAGATGGTTATAAGTTTGAAAAGGAGAGTTAATTTGATAAAAAAATTATTTCTTTTTCTT
>CALDSP010000015.1 GCA_937924465.1 uncultured Leptospiraceae bacterium | reverse complement strand
TTATTTTATCATGCATTTAGAATTTTAAAAAAAACTGTGGAAAATTTTTTTATATTAGAACAAATTTTTGAGAGTCATGATTATTTGCCAGCTTTACCCTCTAAAATCTCAAATAGCCTTTGGTATTTCTTTTTTTACATTAAACAATTTGATTTATAGAGTAAAATTATAAAACAACACTAGAATACAATTCTTCAATTTCTTCATAATCTTTATAATATGCTTTTTTAAAGTACAGAGCATACGGCGGTAATGTTGTTCCCGCTAATTTCCTATCTTCTGATTTTAAAATTTCATCAAGAGAAATATTTATTTTTCCCGTACCTATATCTAAAAGTGTTCCAACAATAATTCTTACCATATTATGTAGAAACCCCGTACCTTTTATGTGAACAGAATAAAGTTCAGAAAATTCTTGACTTTGTTTCATTTTAATATCTAGGATTTGACGCTCGGTAATTTTATTTTTAACAGAGATAGTTTTTGCAAAACTTCGAAAATCATGCTTTCCTAAAAGCACGGGTAACTCTTTCTGAATTTTTTCAAAATCAATTTTTTCATGAACTCGAAAAGCTCTCCCTTCCCAAAGAGGATGTTTATATTTAGAATTTAAAATTAAATACGCATATTCTCTTTCAGTACAAGAAAATCTTGCATGAAAACTCTCTGGCATTTCTCTTGCAGCAAGCACAGAGACTCCTCTTTTAGTTAAAGCATTGAGGGAAGAAATCATTTTATGAAAATCGTTTATTGGACGTTGCGTGACAAAACTAGCAATCATTCCCAATGCATGGACTCCTGCATCAGTTCTTCCAGCTGCCGAAATATTGATTTGTTCTTTATAAGCTTTCAGAAAAGCATTCTCTAAAGCTTCTTGGACTGTAAATTTATCCCTTTGTTTTTGAAAACCTGCAAAATAAGAACCATCATATTCCAAAAGTAAAGCAAGATTAGGCAAGTTTTAGTTTTCACCATTCAAGGTTTTAATCACTTCTCCCAATTCATCGTAAAGCTCTCTTGCAATATCAAGCAACACTGAAGGTTTGGACTTAGAAGACTTTCCTGAACCATACAGTTTAGCTAGCATGCGTTTAGCTTTAGAAAGCATTTCAACTTGTTTTTCTGTTGTACTTGCTAGTTGATCTTTAAACTTTAAAGAAAGGTAAGCGTTTAAGTAAATTACTCCATCAAAGCCCCAGTTATTGTCTGTGTCTGGACCTAAAATTTGAGCGGCAGTATCCACAGGTTCAACTCCTGTTTGCATAATTTCTAGTGTAGATTGGTACCACCCGGAAGCCTTTTGATAAAGAAAATCTCTCACTTTATCATAACCAAGAGAAGGAAATTCATTATGAAGATCATCAAAATACCAAGCTGATTTTAAACAGCAAACGGCTTTCTTGGGAGTAGGAGCAATATAAGGAAGACGGTTTTGATAACAGTCTATGGCAAGCAAAAAGGAAGCAGCTCCACTTATGAGGTTTCTATCTTGGTTGAAATCAACAGGACCTAAGATTTTTTCCAAGTTCACTTTTCTCTCTCCAATGGTTGACTTGATTCTTTCCATTTCTGCAGGCTGAAGGGTATTCCAATCTTTAGGAAAAGCAGTATACAAACATTTTGGACAAACTGTTAGTAAATAATCATTAGGGTTAATTCGACCGAATTTTTTATTTTTTTCATAAAGTCGACGGAGTTCTTTAGTAATCTTTCCAGCAATAAGACGCCCTCCACCTTGAAACATTTGTTCCCTAAAGTGTCCGTATTCACAAATAGGACAAATAGTGGTCTCCTTGGCACGAAATGAAACTTTTTTGCTTTGCGCTGCAGATGATTGCATTTTTTTCCTCTTCCAAATGAATTAGCGACTTAGTTTTATACCCTTTTTAAATTTGTAAAATACTTTTTAGTAAAATTTATTTTAAAAAAACTCAAAAATCTAAGAAAGAAGATTTTAATATTAAATCATAAAAAACCGATATAAGAAAGTAGACAAAAGTGCTTGAGTTTCTAAATTGCACTATAAACACTTGTACTAGCAAATTTTTTTAAATAGGATTGACTATGAAACATACACTCGTTCTTTTCACTTTTCTTTTGGGCTCCTTTTCGCATCTTTATGCAGATGGAATAATGGCTAAGGTTTATGAACTTCGGGTAGATTTGCTGAAATATCTCCGAAATGTTGAACCTATGGTAAGAAACTATCCGGGCAAAAATAAGGAGGGGAAAGAGGCAGATTTTGAAGCTCCTGAGGGACAAGAAGGAGAGAGAATCGCCAAGTACAATGACATTAAAAGGTTGTTTCAAGAAGGAATTATGCTTTACTATGAAGGGCGTTATTCGAATTCCTATCGCCGTTTTTTGGAAGCTCAACTGAACTTAGAGAACCTGCTAGAAGAACTTTCACAGTATTATATTGAAACAACCGACGAAATTCTGAAAGCCTCTATAGAAAGGAAAGCTAATGATGCAGACTACGCCAATCTAGATGACAAAAAATATGATAAAGACATTATAGACATTTCTGTAGAATATGGAAGAGGCTCCTACACAGTACGTCAACATGGAGAAGATAGAGAATCTCCTATTGTTGGGCGTGGCTACGCTCCTAGGGAATTTCACTATAGAGTCAACAAATCTCAAATAGAAGGTAGTGTAGAAACAGGGTACAAAATGCTAGGCCTTGCAAAGGATACTCGATTAAGAGCTCTAAAAATTGAGAGAAGTTTAGAAAAACATCAAAAATTGCAACCCGAACACAGAAAGTTCAAAATCGAAAGATACTTAGAGGTCATAGCTCGTTGTAGAGATGCTCGTTTAGCAGCCATGAATATTTTTCGTTTAAAATATCCTTACGAAAATGAATATCTACAAAAAGATGAAAAAGTAGAATTAGTAGGAGTATCCAATAACTATCGACTGAATCCCTTTACTAACATATCTAAACCCCATCCTATTTTTGATAGAAGAATTCCTGCACATTTCCGCCGCGATGCCGTGGATATTGATGGCAGAATCTTCATAGAAGAAGTAAATAACAAAATTAAATTGGTTCGCACTGATGTAGATTCAATCAACCGTCTACTTGAAAAATATGGCGAAAAAGAGAAATTGGATAAACCTGTTGTAGCACAAGGTGAGCAATTAGAAAAAGGAACAAATTCTCCAGGTCCCAAACCCACTACTAAGTAAATACAATCCAGTCACACTCAACTTAAAGTGTGGCTGGAATTAAGATCTCATTAAGAATCGAAATAGTTTAAGCGGTTAGGTTTGCCTCAAACTAGAAAAGTAGGATTCTTTAATTTAAAAAAAATTTAAATTTTTAACTGAAAAAAATCTTGATCCATTTTTACTTTATTATATTATGCGACATAATTAGGGGTCCTATCTCATTTATGAACACTGCAGAAAAATTAATAAATAAAAAAAATATTGAATTTCATAAACCTACCATTACTAAAGAAGAGCTAAAAACTGTACTGGATTGTCTTGTAGAAGATTTAATGGATACAGGGCTTATTGTAGAGCAATTTGAAAAGGAATTCAAAAACACTTTTGCTTTTCGAAATGTAATTTCTGTAAATAGTGTTTTCTCTGCTTATCATTTGGCTTTTATGAGTTTAGATTTAAACAGAGGAGATAAAGTATTACTTTCTAGCTACGCACCTTTGTCTGCCTTCTATGCTATAAAACTTATGGAATTAGAACCCGTTGTAGTGGATTTGGGAAGAAATTCTTTTCATATGGATATTGAAAAGTTTCAGGAAAAATTTCATATTCATACACCAAAAGTTGTTTTACTAGATCATGTGTTTGGTTGTCTTGTAGATATAAAAAATTATTATGTGAATGACAGTTATGTTATTGAAGACTTTTCAGAAGCGTTGGGCGCCAACTCAACCAGTATTGGAGTTGGTAAACAGGGAATTATTTCCATTTGTGGACTTGCTCCAACTCATGTAATTACTACAGGAAATGGAGCAATTCTTGTAACAAACAATGATACAATAGCAGAAAAAATTAAACTCCTAAAAGCTAGCAAAAAAGAGGATTCTAAAAAACAATATCCTATTGTTCGTTTTGATTATAACTTATTAGATTTTCAAGCTGCTATAGGAATTGAACAAATTTCTAAACTTGGAATTATAATAGAAAGAAAACAAAAGATTGCACAAATTTATTTACAAGCCGTACTTTCTAGTGGACAAGAAACATTTTTTAAAAATGCTTCTGAAGATCAGTTTAATCGCTTTCCAGTGATTTTTAATAAACCCTTTGATGAAGTGGAACGCTATTTTGGAGCTTTACAAATTGGAACAGAGAAAACTATTTCTAAACCCATTCATCGTATATTAGAATTTTCTAATACTGAATTTCCTAATGCAGAAAGATTATACCAAAGAGGACATTGCGTTCCTATCTATCCAAACTTAACAAAGGATAATGTCAATAGAATTGCAAATTCAATAAAAGCATTTTACTGAAAGTTAGCAATTTGAATAACTTGGTAAATAAAGTCATTCTAATAATTTTATGTTAAATGAAAGAAACTCTCTGCAAAAATAAATTTATATGCTAGAATCTGCTCGAAACTAGTTTGTAGTAACAACAACAATTTTTCCAAAAAATCTTTTCTTGTTCGTATTTTTGCACACTTTTTTAAAAGTTTTTCACTCTTCTATTACATGAAATATGGATTTATTTTAAATGAACAAAAACAAAATCTAGAAATAAAACAAAGAAGAAAAACCGTCTCTACTCTAAGAATTCCTTCTCGGTTGGATTCTACTATGCAAAAGGGAATAAAAAGATATAAAGGTTTAGAAAAATATTTAAGCATATTATTAAAACGTTACCGATTTCTTTTATACTCTGATTATTTCAAACCATCCGATAATCCTAAAACTCAATACCAAGAAAGAGGACAAATTTACATTCAGTGGAAATTTCGCCCTGATAATAGGGATTGGTTGGAACTAAAAATGTGGGGAGATGCTTTAGGAATTTCTGCTACGTTTATGTTCGTAAGACTTTTAGAGATTGAAAAAGAGTATGAATCACTTGTAAACAAAAGATCTTTTCGAATCTTTAGTGTTGTTGTTACTACAGTCTACTATGCCAGAGTTCCACAGTTAAGGAAGGTTTTACGTAAAGGAAGGAGTATCTTAGAACGATGGATTACCTTTTACGATCCACCAGAATCATAACTCAATTCACCCGCTATAAAACTAGCAAATGGGATTTGTCATACCTTTGTTGATGCAGGGCAATCAGTTTTGACTTTCAAAAAGAAACTTAAACTTTAAAACCCTTACGTTAAGAATAAATTTAAAAAAGTAGTTTTTTTGCGTTTGCCTTGAAAATCTTTCATTGATAAATAAATTTCTTCCATTTTACTTACACATTTTGAAATTTCATGTTCACTCGCAATTTCTAAACTTTTTTGTGAAAAATTTTTGTACAACTCTTCTTCCTTTAAGATTTTTAAAGCAAGCTCTGCCATTTCTTGGGATTGAAAAGGCTTAGCATTATAACCATTTACTCCATGTTGAATTAGCTCAGGGATTGCGTATGCAGTCACTCCTACAGCTGGGAGTCCACAGGCAATGGCTTCTAAGATTACAAGTCCTTGTGTTTCCATTGTCGATGCAGTAATAAACAAATCATACTGGGGATAAATTTCAGGAAGTTCAGAGTTTGGAACAAAGCCTTTAAAAATCACCTTATCATCAATCTTTAATTGTGAGGCTTGTAATTTTAAAGAAGGTAGAGCAGGCCCATCTCCAATAATTGTCAAAGTAGAGGTTGGGAGCTGTTTTTGAATCTCAAAAAATGCATTGATGATTACATCACAATTTTTTTCATAGGATATGCGCCCAACGTGTAAAAGTTTGTAATCTTTTGAACAGTTTTTTATTTCTCCTTTAAATCGACTTAAATCCATTCCATTTGAAACTACAGCAATTGGTTTTTTTATTCCAAACTCTAGTAACTGTTGTTTTAATAAATGAGAAGGAGAAATAATTAAATCACATCGATCATAAAAATTATTACATAACTTTAGAATGATTTTCTTTTGAATATTAAATTTATCAAACTTTTGAAATTTAAGTAAATTTTTGAGAGTTAAAGTTTTATCAAACTTATTTATCTTCATAAATAATTTATCTAGCTTCAAAATTCTATATAGTGAAATGTAAGTGTCTTGTTCTGAAATTAAAGTATGGTATGTTCCAATAGATGGAATTCCAAATCTTTCAGTTGCATTGATTGCATATTGACCAATGAGTCCGGGAGTATGAATATGGCACAAATGAGGTTGAAAGTCTTGAATGATTTTTGTTATACGAGTAGGACTAGGAAATACAACTTTTATGTCAGGATAAGAAGGAAGATGAGCACTCATAAAACGCTCAACGTAGATTCTGTCGTTCATTCTATCAAAATCACCTTCTCCATACTCGGGACAGCAAATAATAAATTCATATCCTTTTTGAGATAATCTTTCAGAAAAGTTTTTGATAGAAATAGCAACTCCATCTACTTTGGGTAAAAAAGTATCACTAAAATAAATTACTCTCATTCTGCCATTTTAAGAGGATTCTAGTTTCATGAGAAAGCAAAATTTTTTTATTTTTTTTCTGCAAATCTCTATTATTTTTTGTGGAGTTTCCATTTCCTTAAGTCAGTTATTTTTATTCTTGAGTTTTATAATTTTTTGGTTTCTACAAGAAAAAAGAAAACTTTTACTTACTCCTTTGTTTTGGTTTGGACTTGGAATTTTTGGTGTTTATTTTGTATCACTTCTTGCTAACTTTAGTTATGAAAATCTTAAAATCTTTTTTAGTAAGCAGAGCGAATTCAAGGATATTTTTCTTTTAAGTGCATTTTTACTTACTCACAATCTGAATCAAAAAGAGCAAACCTCAATCCAAAAAGCTTTTGTTATTCTTATTCTTGTTTTGGTTGTTACTGGATTTATCTCTATATTTTCTCATGTTCGGCTTTCTGTTTTAATAAATGAACTTTTTCGAGAAATAAAATATTGGCGTTATACCCATGGATATGGAGAATTCTTTGGAATTTCTATTCACTTACCCATTGGTTTAATGAACACTCACCTAACGTTTGGAGGTCTACTTTTATTGTTTGCTCCGTATATCTTTTTTTTAGTGCTAAGAAGTTTTCAAGAAAAAGCAACAATAATTCAAAAGAGCTTTTTCATTTTGTTTATTTTAATTTTTACGATAGTTTTTATTCTAAATAATGCACGATCCGCTATGTTTGGTACTTTGTTTGCTTTAGGCTTTGGAATTTTTGATTATTTTTTAAACAAAAAAGCAATTTCTGTAAAAAAATTTTTTCAATATTCTTTTGGATTGGTTTTGGGAGTGGTTATCCTTGTTATAATTCTTTTATCAATTGAATCTACCTCAAAAACAATTCGACATTTAATTGGAAGTGAGAAACATACCGATTCAGGAAGAACGTTTATTTGGGATTCAACGTATCCAATTATTCAAAATAATTTTTGGTTTGGAATTAGTGCAGGAAACTACAACAAAACAATAGAAATTACCCGTTTAAAACAATCCAATAAAAACCCAGAGCTTGCTTATTTTTATGAAGTAACACAAAGGGGACATGCACATAACGACTATCTACATTTGCTCTCTGTTGCTGGAATATTTTCTGTTATTTCGTATTTAGGATTGTTTTATTTTATTATGAAATACATTTTAGATAAAAATTTGAGTGCAAAAGAAAGTATTATATTTTATGGATTAGTTGGATTCTTTTTTGCTGGAATTTTTCAATGTTATTTTCAAGATGATGAAGTAGTGATTGTATTTTGGTATTTAGTTGGATTTTTGAACTCAAAAGTAATTTCACAAAAAAATCTTTTTTC
>CALDSP010000014.1 GCA_937924465.1 uncultured Leptospiraceae bacterium | reverse complement strand
GGACAGCAACAAGAGCAGGGTTCAACACCAGGGAGGTCCATGGAGGGGTTGTATTGGAACCAAGACCTCTGTGCGCAAGTCTGGGAATCAGTCGACCTCAGAGGGGACTTGAAACTTGTTGCCAAGGTAGTTCTAATTTTTCTCCATTTTCTCCCGTTTTGAATATAACCTCGGGTCTAGAAACTTGGAGTTCATAGCCTTCTCTTCTCATAGTTTCAATTAGTATTGATAAATGTAGTTCTCCCCGACCCATGATTTTAAAACGATCTTTATCTTCTGTTTCTTCCATTCGCATGGCTACATTGGTTTGAAGTTCTTTTTCAAGTCGTTCCCGAATGTTTCTTGTTGTGACTAATTTTCCTTCTTTTCCAACAAATGGAGAATTATTTACCATAAAAAACATAGAGACTGTGGGTTCATCAATGCTTATAGGTGGCAGAGGAACCGGGTTTCCTAAATTACAAATTGTATCTCCAATGAATACATCTTCAATGCCTGCAACGGCTATAATATCTCCCGCCTCTGCAAATTCTATTTCATGACGCCTTAAACCTTCAAATCCATAAAGTCGAGAAATTTTATAATTAGAATTTGAGCCATCTTTCATTCTAACCAATGTAATGTCTTGGTTTCGTTTAATACTTCCTTCATAAATTTTTCCAATTGCTATTCGCCCAACGTAATCGTTATAATCTAAAGTAGTTACTTGGAATTGCAAAGGTTTGTTTGGATCTCCTTTTACAGGAGGAACATGTTTTAAAACCAAATCTAAAAGAGGCCCTAAATTTTTTCCTGGTGCATGTTTAAAATCGGTAACTGCCCAACCTAGTTTTGCAGAGGAATAAATAATTGGAAAATCCATTTGCTCATCTGTTGCACCTAAATCATGAAACAAATCAAAAACTTTATCAACTACTTCATTTGGACGTGAACCATCTCTATCAATTTTATTAATGACAACAATTGGTTTATGACCTAATTGTAAGGATTTATTTAATACAAAGCGAGTTTGAGGCATAGGACCATCAAAAGCATCTACTAAAAGCAGAGAGCAATCAGCCATTTTTAAAACTCGCTCCACTTCTCCCGCAAAGTCTGCATGACCTGGAGTATCAATGATATTGATTCTTGTGCCTTTGTATTGGACAGCTGTATTTTTGGCAAGAATCGTAATTCCACGTTCTTGCTCCAATTCATTTGAATCCATAATCCTTTCTCGTAACTCTTTCGATGTAACAGCCCCTGTTTCTTTTAAAATTCCATCTAAAAGAGTGGTTTTTCCATGATCTACGTGTGCAATGATGCAAATGTTTCGAATCTCCATAATGTCAAAAATTTGAGATGGGGTTTAAAGTCTAGTAAAATGTAGAAGATGTTTTGAATCGTTTAACAAAGAGGAAAAACTTTTTTATTCACAATTTTTCTTTTCCATAGAAGCTATCCATTTTCGAAGAATTTCTATACCTTCCTTATGAGGAATAGCTCTTCCAATTTGTGGCATCATAGCACCCGAATCCATTGTTGCTGTTCTATAAAATAGAATAGATTTGTTTGGTTCTCCCGGAACAATATCAAAACGAAGTCCACCTCCCCCTTTCCCTGCTGAACCCGGAGTTTTACAAACTCCTAAATTTCCTAAGTCTTTTTCGTTATGCGTCAGAACTAATTTAGAATTCATTCCTGCCGCTCCTTTTTCGTTATGACAATGACCACAATTGATATCCAAATAAGCCCTTGCCCGTGACTCAACACTTGCAGTTTGATCTTCTAATTTAGGAAGTTTAGGAACATTCCAAAAAGGAAGTCCCACAAGAACTCCTTTTTGTTTCATATATTCTAATTGATTTTGAATTATTTTTCCCTCATGAGTTTGGTATTCGTACTCTCTGTTTAAGTGCCTAGCTTTAGGACCAATTGGTACAATTTTTTGAGCTTTCTCTTCATAAGATTGATGACATTGGGCACATTGATTTCTAGAAGGAACTACATAAGTAAATTCTTTTATATCCAAATCTCTTCTTTGAACTTGAATTGGAATGTTTTCTCCTGCATAAGAAATATGGGCTTGCGTTCCATTTGAATTCCAAACATAAGAAACAGCAAACCATTCCGTTGGCTGCCGAATTAAAATACGAGTTTCTAATTTTGTTGTTTTCTTTCCATCCTTTCTTTCAAAATCATCTGGTAAATAAAAAGTTTTTGTTATAATTGTACCAATAGGAAAATCAAATTCTCTTTCTTCTTCATATTGGATTTGTGTACCTTCTGGAAGAAAAATGACTCTTTCTTTTTTAGCATAATCACTAAATAAAGCTGTATTTAAATCATAAGGGATTCCTTTTTCTGTGGGAGTTAAAGAGTTTAATGTAACTTCAGAAAACAAGTTGTATTTTGTAAGTTCTTGTAAAACTTGAATTGCTTTTGCATCTTTGTTTAAATTTGCTTTTTGAGAACAGTTTAAAACAATAAATAGAGTAAACAACAGAAATGTCATAGACTCTCTCTCACTTTTACTGGCATTCCTTGAAATTTATATCCTTCACAAGAAAAACCTTTTGTAGGAGAGCCTCCATAATTTGTTTCCTGTGTATACAAAATACTTTTTCCTTTTTGGATAGAGTTTAAAATAGACTCTTTAGTTGGATCTTCTGAATTATTCAAAAGAGCCACTAGATTTATATCTAAAAGAGTAGGATGAACTTTTCCATTACTATTATTTTTTAAACAAATTTCATTAAAGTTACCATTTTTATCTCCAAACCATGTAGTGAGTGCAAGCATAGTTTTTCCATATTCTACCCCATCATAAATTATATTTGCAACAGAAGGTTTAGGATTTCCTAATTTGATTTGTTGTTCACTCCAAATTTCATGAAATAAACTAATAAGAGCTCCCAGAGGTCTATCTTTTTCATTTATATTTCCATTATCAATGGAAGTTCCAGAATCTCCATTAAATTCGTTATCATGAATAAAAATTTTATATGTTCTCCAATTTTTCATAGGCCAACTAGAGAAATCAGAAGACACAGCTACAATTCCACTTAAAATAGCTATGTCGGTAGTGTTGTTATTTGAAAAATAATTTTCTGTGACCTCTACTTCTCTTGTTGAAGTTAAAACCATTCCTACTCCTGCAGAAACTGTTTTTACAATGCCAGCACTTGCAAAGTTTGGATTGTTATTGTTGTAAATTTTATTTTTAAAAATTTGAATATTTCTTGAAACAATTGTATTTTTGTTTAAATCATAAGCCAAAAAGCCACCAGTATTGTTTGTAAGGATATTTTCATATACAAGAGCATTGATGGTATTTTCAATCTCTAAACCCATTACGTTAAACTCTGCACGATTTTTATAAACCCAAGCATTTACACACTGCCCAACGTAAAGACCAGCATCTGAAGCAAAAGAAGCATTAGAATTTCGTAAAATTAGATTGGTTACATTTACAGGATACACTCCATAAGCTCCATTTTTAGACATTTCTTCACCCGTTCGAACCGACCATGTTACTTCTATATTGTCAATGATAACATTTTCAGAAAGTCGAATCTCCAGTCCATTTTTAGGACTATCCACTATTTTTAAATCTTGAATGGTAAAAGAATGAGAAGATTCTACATCTATCCCATTTCCGTTTCCTTCCCTAGAAAATAGGAGTGTAGTCAATTCTCTACCCACACCTTTTACTATAATTCCATTCACGTTGTTGATTGTAAAAGAATTGGAAAACCGAAAAACTCCTTTGTCTAGTTGAATGGTTGTGCATTCTTCTAAAGAATTGATAAGAGTTAACAATTCTTGGATTTGATTTGGTTGAAAAGTGAATTGCTTTTTTGATTTTTCTTTACAATAACTTTGAGAGTCTAGAAATTCATTTGGATACTGTGGGTTTGTAGTTTTTTCGGAACGTGAAACTTGTAAATAAAGACCATAAACTAGAAGACAAACTAAAAGAACAAAAATTCCAGTGACAATTTTTTTCATAAAGTCTTTTCCTTCCTGATTTTTTATAGCAACCTCTAAAGACCTATAATAAAAAATAGTATTCAATAAAATAAATTCAAGACAATTTCTAAAAACCTACAATAAAAAACTAACATTGGATAAAATAGATTCCAATCAATAGAACCAATTCATTTGAATCAAATAAATGTAATTATAAACTAAGAGATGAGGTTATCTCAAAGGAGCGTAATATGCCCAAATTTATGTTTTGCTTATTTTTTAAAAAATTTTCAATAGTTTACTTCTGAATTGTAAATACATTTTATTCAGTAAAAAAATATCCAAAATTCTTCTTCTGATACCTTTTTAGAAGTCTCCACTAAAAAAAAAATTGCTTTTTTTTCTACACATCTAATGTTTATATAAACTTTAAGAGGATTTTTACTTGTCAGGACCAATAATTCGCACTTATAAGGGTGGCTCTGTTATTTACATGGAAAAAGACAGAGCAGAAGAAATTTATGTTTTACAGAGCGGTCGAGTTGTACTAAATTATACCTCTCCCGATGGAAAGTCTGAAATTCGAGAAGATGTTAAGATTGGAGAATTTTTTGGAGTAAAATCTGCACTTGGACATTACCCACGGGAAGAAACAGCACAAGTCATAGGTGGAGCCAATGTTCTTGTGTTCAAAATGCAAGACTTCGAAGCTTTTGTGGCACAAAAAACTCATCTTATCTTAAAAATGATGAAAGTCTTCTCCAGTCAACTTCGACAGATTCATGGAAAAGTAAGAGAACAGTTAGGACAGTTTTCAGAAGCTCGATCTCCATCTTTTGAACTCATGAATGTAGCAGAAGCATACCATAAAATGGGAAATTATAACTATGCGGTTTATGCATATAAAAAATACTTAGAACAATATCCACAAGGAAATTATGTAACCCGTGCAAAAGAACTTTTAAATATTGCCCAACGAAATTCTATTTATCCATCTAATATAGCTCCTCTAACTTACGAATCTGAGCAAGAATCCTATTCAAACAATAGCAACCTCAACACTCAAGAAATTTCTGCGCGTGCAAACAATCAGCTAAAAGAAATGTTTACAAAAGCAAATCAATTTTTTGAATCTGCTAAATACCAAGAAGCAAGCGTTATTTATAAATCTATTTCAGAACACAAAGAAACTCAAAATGAAGAAGAATCTCAAATTGTAGAGGAATCGCTTTTTAAATATGGAATTTGTCTGAGAGAACTAGATAGTTTAGATGATGCTTATGGAACTTTATCCACTTATGTAAAAAAATATTCCAAAGGCTCTCACTCTAAAGAAGCTATTTTTACATTAGGTTTGATTTCCCTTGCAAAAGGTGAAAAAGAAAAAGCCATTATGCTTTTTAATAAGACTATTAGCATACCCCCAGAAGATACTTTTTCAGAACAAGCAAAAAGTAAAATCTCTGAACTAAAAGGATAACCTGAATGAATTTAGAAGCAATGTTTGGTAAATTTGGAAAAATATTCAAACCCGGAGAAATTATTTTTTGTGAATACGAACAAGGCAATGATTTTTATTTTATTCTAGAGGGAGAAGTTAAAATTACAAAAATTGTAGGGGAATCTATTAAAACTTTAGATGTTCTCACAAATGGAGATATTTTTGGAGAAATGGCAATTTTGGAAGAACAACCTCGCTCTGCCACAGCCTCTGCTATTACTCAAGTTAAAGCCCTCAATTTTAATCGAGCCAACTTTGAAATCTTAATGACGAAAAATCCACAACTAGCTCTAAAAGTTCTTACTCTTTTTTCTACTCGAATTTATGATCAAAAAAGAAGATTACAAATTTTACTCTTAGACGATATTTCTTCCAAAGTACTTGATGTAATTTTAATGTTAGCCGAAAAACAAAATGACAACGTTTATTCAAAAGAAGTAATTTTAAAAACTACCGTTGAGGACATAGCTCATTGGTGTGGACAGCCTTCTCATGAAGTTCAAAAAGTAATTATTCAATACAAAAAAGCTGGCAAACTAGATGTATATGCAGATAGGATTGTAGTTCATAATATTCAAGAATTTCAAAGAACCATTTCTCAAAAGCGAAAAGAAAGACGATAAATGCTCCCGTAGCTCAGGTGGATAGAGCATTTGTTTCCTAAACAAAGGGCCACTGGTTCGAATCCAGTCGGGAGCATTAAAGACCACTGATTTTTTTCCAAGAGAAAATTTTTTGAAAAAGAGGATTATGTAAGCTCAATCTGTTTTGAGACTTATCAATTCGATTTACTTCGCTTTTGGGAAATTCCTGTTGAAGTTTAAGAGATTTTTCTATAGAAAAATGGACAGGTAACCAAAATTGAATATTTCTACTTACTTGCGTTTTAGAAACAAGTTTAAATAAATTTAAATTTTTTAAAAAAAAATCTAACAAATAAGGAGCTTTATAGAAATACCGAATGGCTTCTTTTTCTCTTTGAAACCAAAACCAAAAATCATTCCAATACTCCCAAACTTCTTTTTCCTCTTCATAAATGGGTGAAAGAAGATGGACATCAGAAATTTTTGTTTCATTTTCTAAAACTAGTTTTAAAGCTAATCCACAACTGTATCCTTCAGCAAGAATACTCCATTTTTCACTTAGGAGAATGATTTCTTCTAAACGTTTTGAAATTTCCTCTAAAAAACTTTTTTCTTCAAAAGGAAAATCTTCCCATTGAAACCGTTTTAAATGAAATACTTTAAAGCCACCAAAATAAATACTTTCCAATTCGGACTTAGAAGAAGAAAAGAAAATATCCTCTAAAACTAAAACCGGTTCACCATATAAACTTCCATATATATCATACAAAATTGGACTATAAAATTTTTTTTTTGAAAGTAAGTTCATAAAAAAGATTGACTTGTAAAGAAAGTTAAATGAAATACTAACTGCTTAGCATGGAGACGAGGGGGATCGAACCCCCGACCTCTTGAATGCCATTCAAACGCTCTCCCAGCTGAGCTACGTCCCCTTGAGGATAAATTTAATTGTAGTGGAGATAAGTCAAACAAAAATATATTTAGAGGGAAGATATGGAAGAAACTATTGAAAAACTCAAAAAAGAAATTGAAGAGCAAAAATTAATCATCAAAGGTTACGAAAAAGTCTTACGTCTCAATGAAAAAGAGTTAGCAAATGCAGATGAAATAATTAAAATGTATGAAAGCATTATGAGCTACTCTTCTGAAGAATTAAAAAATGCTCAAGAAACAGTGAAGGCAACTGACATAGTTGCAAACATATCTCGCGAAGAACTTATGGCCGCTTTAGACAGAATCAAAGAATTAGAAGAGGCAAACCGTAAACTTCGTGAAGAGGCTTTGAAGCTAAATTTAAAATAACTCTTGGATTCTGAATTTCAACCTTTTCTAAAACGAAATCAACAGTGGATAACAATTGAAAACTTATCGAAATGGCGCCATTTATTTACATTGATTCTTAGGGAAGCCATTCGTGGAATAAATGCTAAAGGAGGAGCAATTTATGTAACTACAAAAGAAAATGTTTTAGGTTTAATGTGCTCCTCTTCTTTACATTATAAATCTATTGTAAGCAAACTTGCCAAACACACTTTTCGCACTAAGAAGAGCTATTTATTCAAAAAAAAAGAAAATTTTTTAGGAATCACTTTAGAAGAAAGTTATATATCTATTTTTTTAGGAAGTGAAGAAAATTTTTTAAACCTGGGATCTTTAATTTTAGAAGGAATCCATCACTTTGAAAACTTTTCTTTAACTGAATTTGAACTTATTCAAGTTTACGCAAAAACTTTATTACTTCTTCTTAATGAATCCTATTGTTACAAAGATGAAGATGATTTTTATTTAAAATTTTCTACTTCCTTTCTATTACTTCTTCGTTCTACAGAAACCCTTCAGAAAAATATTCGTCTTGAATACTTACTAAAAGAAGTAATTCGAGTATCGGGACTTATTAACTCTTCTCGTCATTTAGATGAACTTTTAAGAGAAGTCATGGAATCTGTGAAAGCCGTGTTTCGAACAGAATCTTGCTCTATCTTGTTAGTAGATAAAAATAAAAAAGATTTATATTTTCATTTAGTTGCAGGAGATAAAGAAAAAGAACTTTCACAAATTCGAGTCCCCATAGGAAAAGGAATTGCAGGAACAGTTGCTCTTACGAAACAACCAATGATCATAAACGATGCTCAAAATGATGAACGAGTTTATAAAGTTGTGGATAAAACAACAGGATTCGTTACGCGCAATATTTTAGCAGCTCCACTTGTTGTAGGAGAAGAAGTAGTTGGAGTTGTAGAAGCAATCAATACCATTGATAGAAATAATTTTAGTGATTCAGATATTGATTTATTTTTAACCTTTTCAGATTCAGCGGCTCTTGCTATTCAAAAAACAAGACTTTTGGATGATTTAGAAAAATCAAACAAAGAACTTGAAAAAACAGTTAGTGAGTTAGGAAGTTTATTTGAGTTAAGTTTAGCTATTAATGAAAGTCAAAAAGTTTCTGAACTTTTATTGAAATCTATACGTATTATTGCCCGAGAACTTCATGCAAATAGAGCCTGCATTTTTATACAGAAGAAAAACTATACTTTTGAGGCTTATTATTTTTTAGAAAATAAACTCAACTCAGAAGAGTTAGAACTTTCTGAAAACTCCCTCATTTATGAATCTTTCTATAAAAATCAAGTATTCATGCAAGGGTCCTTTTCTAAAGAAAACTCTGATCCTATAGAATCCAAATTTTTACAAGGCTCTTTTGTACTCCTCCCCCTACTACTTAGAAATGAAACTCCTTTTGGAGTTTTATTAGTTTCAGATAGTTCAAAAAATGAAGATTTTGGAATTAATCAATACCGTCTTCTTTTAACGATTTCTTCACAAGTTATCAAGGGTTATGAAAATCTAAAACTCTTAGACAACCTACTCGCCAAAAAGGCAATGGAAAAAGAAATTGAAATCACTAGAAACTTACAAAATAATATTCTTCCTTCCCAAAAACCCAAAGGCTCTAATTTTGAATTAGGAGTAAAATCCGTTCCAGCAAAAGATGTCTCGGGAGATTTTTACGATTTTTATAAATATCAAAACGATCAATTCTCCTTTCTTATTGCAGATGTATCAGGCAAAAGTTTACCTGCCGCTATTTTTATGGCAATGAGTTCCTCAATTATTCGAACTATTTCAAGAAATCGAAACCTCTCTCCTGCAGAAATTTTAAAATCGGCCAACTCTTTAATTTATGAAGATTCTCAATCGGGAATGTTTGTAACTCTTTTTTATATTCATTATAATCCCACAAGTTATCAAATTGATTTTGCATCAGCAGGACACAATGACCAAATCTGGATTAAAAAAGATGGAACCTATGAACTTTTAAAAGGATCGGGAACCCCCCTTGGAGTAATTCCATATAGCAAATACCAAGGAGGAACCATTCATGTGCAACCTGGAGATATGATTGTTTTATATACAGATGGAGCAATTGAAGAAAAAACTCCACAAGATGAAGAATATGGCTTAGAAAGATTTGTAAATGAAATTATTAAAAGAAAGAATTTACATCCTCAAAAAATTATAGAAGAAATTTATTACGATATAAGAAACTTTTCAGGTGTAACTAACCAATTTGATGATTTTACTGTTATGATTATTAAATTCAATGATGACTACCAATATCAAAAAACCTTTCCTGCAAATAAAGCACAAATTCCCATTATGAGAGAATACATTCAATCTATTTTGAAGGAACTCTCACTAAATGAGACTGTTTTAGAAGACATACTACTCTGTTGTGATGAAGCCGCTACAAATATTATTCTTCATGCCTACAAAGATACACGAATTAAAAATCCTAGCTTTGAAATTTCTATTAAAATTCAACAAGAAATAATTGAATTTCGTTTCAAAGACACAGGAAATTCTTTTAAAAGAGAAAATGTTCCTCCTCCTTCTATAGAAGCAAATATGAAGGGAGAAAAAAAAGGTGGATTTGGAATTTATTTAATAGAAAAACTTATGGATAGTGTTGAATATCAAAAAAATAATGAGTTTAACGAACTAATTATACGAAAAAAAGTTAGCACCTAACGTCCTTCTACATCTAACCATTTTGTAAGTTTTACAATTACTCTAATAATAACATAAAAAGCTACACTTCCAAAAAGTATAAAATAATGATGAATTCCTAAAAGACTCAAAGCATTTG
>CALDSP010000013.1 GCA_937924465.1 uncultured Leptospiraceae bacterium | reverse complement strand
GAAAATTTTTTTAAAGCCTGTTTATAAATTTCATACCTTGCATTTAATTGTTCTGTTTGGTTAGAAAGTTTTCTTATAGCCTCTAATTGAGTTTGAATTATCTGAATTTCTTCTTTTGCTTTTTCTTCTAAAGTCTGAAATAAATCTTTTTCAAAAGAAGCTTCCAAAGAATTCATCTCTGCTTCTAAAAGGGATTTATCTTTAAAATTTTCAATTCGTCTTAATTCCTTCACATATTTTAAGTAGTCATGGGTCATTCTATGCTCTTCAATTCCAAGAATTGGATCGTAAAGCTGCAATGCCTTCGGAAAGAAATGATAATAATGCGGTCTTAAACGAAGATAACTCAAATCAAATAAAAGCAGAGATAAATTCAAAATTACCATAATAATAGTTAAAAGATCCCAAATTAAACTAAGAGTACTGGGCTTTTTTTGAATGATTGTGTTATCCATGATATTTTCCCTTGTTTAAATTTTATTCACCACTGAATTATATGTTAAAAAAGTAGAGGGGTGGACTCTCTCATTTTTTTCAAGTAGTTCCAATATAGTCACTTTTGCTTTTAAGTAAAGCCCAAAATAAATATTTTTTTCCACTTGCTGTACCCATTCTAAATATTCTTTTTGTTTGGCTGCATATTCAGAACCTAAAAAATCAGAAGCATATAAAATAGCATCTAGTAAATTTAAATTCTCTCCACCTAGAGTATGATTTTGAATAGCAGATAAAGTTTCTTCATCTTGAAAATTATACTTTTCTTGTAAATAAAATTTTGCCGAGAATGGATGAAACGCATTTTCTGGAATATCATCATAATGAAAATTATTTTTTTCAAAAATAGAAACATGAAATTCTCTTTTTTTTTGCTTAGTTATATCATGTAAAATTCCAGCTAAGTAAGCTTTTTGAGGATAAGGATAATTGTGAGCTAAAGCAAATCTTTCTGCAAGCTCTGCAACCCTCAAACAATGCTCTACTCTACTCGGAGTCAGTTCTTGTGAAATAATTTCTTTATATTTTTTGATCTCTTCTTGGTTCATATAGCCTATTTAATACAACATACTCTAAAATTCTCATAGTGAGATTAGATTTATTTTTTTGTAAATTCTCACGAATTTCAGTAGAAGAAATAGTAATTCTTTCCGTTTCTAAAATTTTAATTTTGTTTTTCCACTTTTCTAAAGTTTGAGGGATAGAAACACTATAGCCTCCTCTAGGAAAAACAAGTAAATTAGAAATTTCTAATATAGTTTCAAAATCTTTCCACTCTTGAAAATTAAGCAAATTATCTTCTCCAATTAGAATAAAAAAATCTTCTTGTGGAAATATTTTTTTAAAGTGAAGGAGAGTATCTATAGTATAGCTTTTTTCTTTTTTAGTAATTTCAAAATCGGAATAATAAGTTTTTTTACTTTTAGATTCTTCAACCAAAATGCGTGACATTTCTGCAATATGAAAAGATGGAGTAGCTTTTTCCGATTTAAAAGGAGACAAATTATTTGGAATAACATACAAAGCATGAGCATTTGGAAATTTTTTCCAAAAGTCTTGTATAATTTTTAAATGTCCCTTATGCGGGGGATCAAAACTACCACCAAAAATTCCAATCATGTTCGAATTTGTCCTTTTCCAACAAGAATAGTTGTGGTTGTTGTTAAATGTTGAAGTCCCATGGGTCCTCTCACATGCAATTTTCCAGTAGAAATTCCTACTTCTGCTCCAAGCCCAAATTCTCCTCCATCATGAAAACGGGTAGAACAATTTACAAAAATAGCTGCAGAATCTAAACTATGAATAAATTTTTGAATATTGCTTTGATTTTCCGAGAGAATTGCCTCTGTATGCCCTGAAGTATATTTTTGAATTTCTAAAATTGCCTCATCAATATCATTTACAATTTTTATAGATAATCGTTCATCTAAAAATTCTGTATAAAAATCTTCCTCTGTAGCCCTTGGTGCATTTGGTAAAATTTTAGAACAGTTTTCATCTACTAAAAATTTGACTCCTCTTTCTTGTAGATTCAAAAGCAGTTCTGTCGTTTGCGGAAAATTCTTAGAGATAAAAAGATTTTCTAAAGCATTGCAAACACCCGGTCTTTGTAATTTGGAATTTGTAATTACTTGTAAAGCCATATCATAACTAGCGGAGTCATCAACATATAAGTTACACACTCCCTTATCATGTTTTACTACAGGAATAAGAGAATTTTCAGTAACAAACCTAATTAAACCCTCTCCTCCTCTAGGAACCACTAAATCAATATACTGTGGAAGTTTGAGAAAACTTGTCATATAATTTCTATCTGTTTGATCTACAAAAATAACGGCATCTTGTGAAATTCCATGTTTTATAAGAATCTTTTGGAAAATTTTACATAAAATTTGATTTGAATAAAAAGCTTCACTCCCACCTCGCAAAATAGCTACATTTCCAGACTTAAAAGCTAAACTTGCCACGTCAATTGTAACATTGGGTCTAGATTCATAAATAACCATAATCACACCCAAAGGAACTTGTTTTGTAATAAGCTCTAATCCATTAGGAAGGGTAACTCCGCGCGTAACGTAACCAACTGGATCTGTAAAACTAGCAATTTCCTTCACAGCATTTACCAATCCTTCAATACGTTTTTCGTTAAGTAAAAGCCTATCCATTAAACTTGTGCTTAAACCTTTTTGTTTTCCATTTTCTAAATCTTTTTGATTTTCTTGAAGGATTTGTTCTTTGGAAAGTAAAATTTCTTGAGCAAGTTCAATAAGCACTTGATTTTTCAGTCTGGCATTTAAGCTGCGAACTGAATTGGTTGCTTTTTTTGCTCTTTCTGCTAAATGTTTTACATACTGGTTTTGTTCCATTTTTCCTCCTAATTGAGTTCAAAGATTTTTTTAATTTCTTCTTTTGTTAAAAATTTTTTAGATTTGTTGTTCGCAATGAGTGTTCCGGATGTGTTGTACTTTAATAATTTAGAAATGCAATTTTTTTCTTTCCCATTAATAATCGCGGTAGGAATTCCATTCTCAAGAAGTATTTTAGCTGCTTTGAGCTTTGTATTCATTCCACCTGTTCCAGGTCCTTCAGGTCCTCTTGCATGAACAAAATGATACTCATTAATTTCATAAAGAAAATCTTGCTTAGAATTGTTGATCAAAAAACCATCTACCCCTGTTAAAATAATAAGTAAATCTGCTCCAACAAGCAACGCAACCAATGAAGATAAAATATCGTTATCACCTAACTTTAGTTCTTCAATTGCTACAGAATCATTTTCATTTATGATAGGAATTACATTCCAACTTAAAAGCTGTTGAAAAGTGTTTTGTAAATTTTCATAGCCTGAATTGAGTTGAATATCCAAAGTACCAAAAAGAATTTGAGCTATAGGAATGTTTGCTTTAGAAAAAATTCCTTCATATAAGTTCATAAGTTGATTTTGCCCAAGTGCTGCTAGCGCCTGACGTTGTGGAGTACTAGTTCCTAATTCCTCACTTATGTATTTTGTAATTACTTTTCGTCCTTGGGCTACTGCACCACTAGAAACTAAAATAATTCGTTTTCCTAACTCGCGAAGCTCTCGAATATCATCCACAAGGCTAAATAAAAAATCATTGATTTCAAATTCACTTCCACTAAGTCTAGCAGAACCTACTTTAATAACAATAGTTTTTGCGTTTTGTAATTTTTGAGAAAATTCGTTACGTGATAAATTTTGAATTGGAGTTTGAATCATTTTTTTCCTTTGAGTTGTTTTTTAAAAAAAGTTTTATCTATTTCTTTTAGTAAGTTTTGTAAGTTGATTTCTTTTTCAGCAGAAATTTCAATAATCTTTTTTTTAGGAAAGAGTTTTTTGATCTCATTTATATATTCTAAATCATTTATTAAATCAATTTTATTTAAAACAAGAAGGCTTGTTTTTTTTAAAAGTTCTTTATTATAACTTTTTAACTCTTCTTGTAAAAGTTTATATTCCCCCAAAATATCAATGGAAGTAATATCAAAAAGATAAATAATTCCTTTGACTCTTTCAATATGCTTTAAAAAAGAAAGACCAAGTCCCACTCCTTTGCTTGCCCCTTCAATGATTCCGGGAATATCTGCAATTGTATAACGGAAACTATCATTTTCTTTCTTAACTACACCTAGGTTAGGACTCAAAGTAGTAAAGGCATAATTTCCAATCTTAGGATGTGCATCTGTAATTTTACTTAATAAAGTGGATTTTCCCGCATTTGGAAGTCCTACAATTCCAATGTCTGCAAGAAGTTTTAATGTTAGACGAAGATACTTGTTTTCTCCTTCTTCTCCCTCTTGAGCAAAGCGTGGAGTTTGAAGTGTTGAGCTTTTAAAAAAAGCATTTCCTTTTCCCCCACGTCCCCCTTTTGCAATTATAAAATGTTCATTTTCATGAAGAAAATCATAAAGTAACTCTTTTGATTCTTCATCGTATACTTGTGTGCCCACTGGAACTTTTAAAATTAAGTCTTCTCCTTTTTT
>CALDSP010000012.1 GCA_937924465.1 uncultured Leptospiraceae bacterium | reverse complement strand
AAGTCTTCTATCACATGAAACCCCTACCAATTGGAATCCAAACCTTTCGAAAAATTATAGAAGAAAATTTTCTTTATATAGATAAAACCCAAGATTTATATTCTTTAATTCAAAAACCAGGTGCTTATTTTCTTGCTCGTCCGCGTAGGTTTGGAAAAAGTCTCACTCTCTCAGTTTTAGATGAAATCTTTTCAGCAAATAAAGAACTCTTTCAAGGACTTTGGATTTATAACTCTCCTTGGCAATGGAAACCATACCCCGTATTTCGTTTTGACTTTAGCAAACAAAAAGCTAACACAACCGACGAACTCATTCAATTTATATTTCGTGAACTACATGCAAATGCTCAAAGGCACTTGGTGGAATTACATGCTCCCATTTACTATGATAGATTTCATGAACTCATTACAAAAACAGCAAAGAACGAAAAAGTAGTCATTTTAATTGATGAGTATGACAAGCCCATTATTGACCATTTAGAAAATACACAAAAAGCAGTAGAAATGCGGGAAGTCATGAAAGGATTTTTTACTGTTTTAAAAGGCTCTGACCCTTACATTCGTTTTTTACTTTTAACAGGAGTAAGTAAATTTTCCAAAGCAAGTGTATTTAGCAATTTGAATCATTTAAGAGATATTAGCTTTTTAGATGAGTATGCAAGCCTTGTAGGAATTACAGAGGAAGAACTAAAGTTTTATTTTTCAGATTATATGCTTGAGTTGGCTAGCAAGGAAAAGATTACAGAAGTTGAGTTACTTGAAAAAATTCAAAAGTGGTATAATGGTTATCGTTTTTCAGCAGAAGGGGTTGTTGTATACAATCCCTTTTCTACTTTGCTTATGTTTGCAAATAAAAAATTTGAACATCATTGGTTTGAAACAGGAACTCCAGAGTTTCTAGTAAAGTTAATTCTTAAAAAACAATTTGATATAATCAAAATTCCTTTTCAAGTAGAAGCATTTCAATTTATGACTTATGAAGTGGATAATTTAAGTATTATTCCCCTTTTACTTCAGACCGGTTGTCTTACCATTAAAGGTTACAATAAGCAAGATGATATATACACTTTGGACTATCCAAACTATGAAGTAAAACAAGCTTTTTTAAACTATCTCTATAAATATATGAAAAAGGAAGAACCTAGTTCTCAAATTTATGAACTATACTCTAATTTTAAAGAAGATAATTTAGATGAGTGCATTGGAATCATAAGAAGGATTTTTCAAAATATAGAATATGATATTCAAATTCAAAAAGAGAAATATTACCAAACAATTTTTTATCTTATATTTACACTTTTAGGTTTTCGTATAAACACAGAAGTAAAAACCAATCAAGGAAGAATTGATGCTGTAGTAGAATCAAACAAGATTTATATATTTGAGTTTAAGTTGAATGACACAGCAGAAAATGCCTTAAAACAAATTCATGAAAAGAAGTATTATGAGAAGTATTTGAATTTAGGTAAGTCCATTCTACTTATAGGAGTAGAGTTTAAAGAAAGAAATATTGGAAATTATATAGTAGAAGAGATTAGCTAACTTAAGCCTTTCTTGAAATCCTCATACAAAGATAGTTTTTCAGTTTGGGTCAGGAAAAAACAGTTTTCAATAAGCAAAGTTTTTTTTTACTAGTATGTAGAAATGGGAATTTAAAGTTTTTTTGTTCAAAAAATTTCAAAAAAATTCAAGAATGGGTAGGAATATGAGAGATATAAAAACAGTTACCATTATTGGCGCAAATGGAGCAATGGGATCAGGTAGTGCGGGAATTATCGCCGCATTTGGGGAGGCAAAAGTCTATATGCTAGCTCGAGACTTAGAAAAAGCCAAAAAGGGAATTGAAGATGCAATCGCTTCAGTAAGGACCGACACTATTCGCCATCGTTTGATTGCCGGCACTTATGAATCCGATTTAGCCAACGCGGTTGAAAACTCTGACTGGGTTTTTGAGGCAGTAGCAGAATCCTATGAAGTGAAAGAGCCTTTAAACCAAGAAATTGCAAAACATAGAAGACCGGGGACTTTAGTTTCTACTGTTTCGTCTGGTTTATCTATTGAAAAACTGGCAAAATCCTTTGATGAGGAAGGACAGAAGTATTATTACGGAACGCATTTTTTTAACCCTCCTTACAAAATGATTCTTTGTGAATTAGTTACACACAAAGGAAACGATCCAAAAATTACAAAAAAGCTAGCTCAATATTTAGAAAAAACCTTAGGTAGAGCAGTAGTTTATACAAATGATACACCAGCTTTTGCTGGAAATCGAATTGGTTTTCAACTTATGAATGAAATCGCTCAGTTTGCGGAAAAATATGCAGACAAGGGTGGAATTGCTCTTATGGATGAAATCATGGGTGGTTTCACAGGTAGAGCGATGGCACCTCTTGCTACTGTAGATTTTGTTGGATTAGATGTGCATAAGGCGATTGTAGATAATTTATATCATAATACAAATGATGCCGCCCATGAAACGTTTAGACTTCCAGAATTTATGCATAAACTCATCAGTGAAGGAAAACTTGGAATGAAAACCGAGCAAGGACTTACCAAAAGGGTCAAAACTTCCGATGGAAAGCGAGAGAAATTTGTGTATAATATCCAAACAGGAAACTATGATCCTTACCCTAAATTAGAGATTCCATTTGCGCAAGAAGCCTCTAAAAAAATTCAAGGTTCAGACTATCGTGGGGCAATGGAAGTAATTAAAAATTCATCTGGTTTTGAAGCAGAGCTTTGTAGATATTTTTTAGCGCGATACATAAGCTATTCTCTTTCTATTGTAGGAGAGGTAGTTCCAACAAAGGAAGATTCCGACAAAGCTATGAGATTTGGTTTTAATTGGGTTCCAGCTTCTGCATTGGTAGATCTTTTGGGTGGAGTCAAAGAAACAATTCGAATGATTCAAAATGCAAATTTACCCGTTCCAGAAATTTTAGCTAAGGCCGATCCAAATAAAAGATTTTATCACTTGCAAAATATTTTAGATGCAAGATCATTATTTAGAGCATAGGAGGAAAATATGGGTGAGAAAGTGTATGTTTTAGGTGGAGAGCAAACAGATTTTCAAAGAAATTGGACGAAAGAAGGAAAGACCTTCCTTTCTATGATGCGAGAGGTAGTCGATGATGCTCTTGCAAAAGTAGACATTGATTATTCAGAAATCAAAGAGCTAAACAAAAAAAATCGAGTGGCAGTCTTTGTGGGCAATTTTGATGCAGAACAATATGCAAACCAAGGACACCTAGGAGCGTTTCTTACAGAAGTTCATCCTGCATTCAATGGAGTTCCAGGAGCAAGATATGAAGCAGCCTGTGCCTCTGGTTCTGTAGCAATTGATGCAGCAAGTTCTCATATTCGTGCAGGAGATTACGATTTAGCAATTGTTGTAGGAATTGAAATTATGAAAACAGTAAGTTCTTCTGTAGGAGGAGACTTCTTAGGAACAGCAGCTTATTATGAAAAAGAAGCCAAAGGAGTTCAATTTCCTTTTCCAAAACTTTTTGGCAGGCTAGCCGATGTAATTTTAGAAAGGTATAAGTTAGACGAAAATACGTTTATGGACGCACTAGCTGAAATCTCTAGAATTAACTATGCCAACGCCAAAAGAAATCCAAAAGCACAAACTCGAAATTGGTTCATGAATAAAGAACATGCTTTATCAAGAGGAACCAACTACAATATGTCCGTTGGCGGAAAACTTTGTATAACAGATTGTTCTCAAGTGACCGATGGAGCCGCAGTAGTTGTGCTTGCCTCTAAGGACTATGCAAAAGAGTATATGAAATCAAGAAATATCAAATCAAGCAGAGTCCCAGTAATAAAAGGTTGGGGGCATAGAGTAGCTCCTATCACCTTTGAAGGTAAAACAAAAGAATCCGAAGGAGAGAAATATATTCTTCCTTGGACAAGAGCAGCAGTACAAGATGCTTACAAACGAGCTAAGTTAGACGTAAAAGATATTGATGTTTTTGAAACTCATGATTGTTTCACGTCAAGCGAGTACGCGGCTATCTCTGCTTTTGGAATTACCGAACCAGGTCAAGAACACATTGCTATCCAAGAAGGAGTAATTGACTTTGATGGTAAAAAACCAATCAATCCTAGTGGAGGTCTGATTGGAGCAGGTCACCCTGTAGGAGCAAGTGGGGTTCGAATGTTATTAGACCTTTACAAACAAGTGACAGGACAAGCAGGAGACTACCAAGTCAAGAACGCCAAAAATGGGGTCATGCTAAACATTGGTGGTTCAGCTACTACTAATATGGTCTTCATAGTAGGCAGATAGTTGTATCAAGCTTATCACTATAAGTTTGAAAAAAGAAAAAAGTCTTATTGGAAGTACATTTTTTTTATTGTACTTTTAATAGGACTTGGATTTTTAGTTTTTAAATATAAAAAACAGATTGCCCTTCAGTTCACAGGAAATACTCATCAAAAATTTGTCAAAGTTGAAAATAAAATTATTAGTGAATTTACAGCAAATAATTTAAAAAAAGAAACTTTAGTAGAATTTATTTCTATAGCCTCTACGTTTCTACAATTTGAACCATTAAATCCAAAGTCTAGTTACGGTATGAGCAAAAGTTTTTACTATAGCTTAATAAAAAGTGAATTAGAGTTAAATCTTAAAGATGTGTATGAATTTATCTTTATTCCTAAAGGTAAAAATTCAAGTTTAGAAAAATTAGTAGAAGGAATGCATAGGCATGCCTTAAGAGCTAAAATTTTTGAAGAGAAATTTCCAGAAGAACAAGCTAATTTGCTTTTAATTTTATTAGCCGAGACGTTGAGTGAAAGAACAAATCCAAACTATATATTAAAAAGATTTACTCAAATTGAAGAGAGCAATCTCACCCCCGATTTGCTGAAGGCTTATGTTTGGGTTGGATTAGTAAACTCAATTAATTCTGGAAATCTAGATGAATTACAAATCATCTTAGATAAAAACACAAACCTAAAAGACGAGTTTAAAATTTTTATTTCAGAAAGAGAACAAAAACTTTTACTAGGTTACACTTTATATAAAAATAAAGAATTTGTTCGTGCTTTAGAAATTTTACGACAAGCAAGAGGGGAAGAATTAGATTTTGTCACGATTGAAAGTTTAAAATTAGAAGCTCAAATTTTTTATGAACAAAATCTAATTAATAAATCCCTCGCCCTTTTAAACGATTTAGATAAAAAACTTTCTTACAAAGATGAGTCTATAAAAAAGCTTTTAATCAATTTTAGCAAAAAGAAAGAATAATTTTTTAAATCTCTCTAGTTAACATGCAAGATTTGTTTATTTTTAAATTAAAAAATACATTAAAACTATAATAAAAGCGTAAACAACATTATAGTTGTTTACGCAAGATAGCACTTTTTTAAATTTTTTCTGCTACAAGTTCTGCAATGTCTTTCACTTTAACCGTATCAATTTTCTCTGCATTCTTTACACCATCGGTAATCATGGTCATACAGAAAGGACAAGCCACTGCAATTGTAGAAGCTCCAGTATCTAAAAGTTGATTTGTACGTTTGAAATTTACCCTGTCTGTGTTTTGTTCTTCCATCCACATTTGAGCACCACCTGCTCCACAACAAAGAGACTTTGTATGATGATCAACAGGTTCTTTTAGATTTTGATTGGAAACAGTACGAACGATTTCACGAGGCTCTTCATACTTATCATTGTAACGCCCTAGATAACATGGATCATGATAAGCAATCTCTCTTTTTTTATCTTCCTCTGAAAGTTGAACGTTGATTTTTCGTTGTTGGATAAGTTCGTGAATAAACTCGCTATGATGTTTTACTTCATAATTTCCACCAAATTGAGGATATTCATTTTTGATTGTATTATAACAATGAGGACACGCTGTAACAATTTTTTTTACATTATATGAGTTCAGTGTATCTACATTCGTTTGAGCAAGTGTTTGATAAAGATATTCATTGCCACCCCGTCTTGCAGAGTCTCCCGAACAATTTTCTTCTGTTCCAAGAATTGCAAAATCTACACCAGCCTTTTGCATAATTTTTACAAAAGCTTGAGCTGTTTTTTTACTTCTTTCATCAAATGCTCCTGCACACCCTACCCAGTATAGTATTTCTGCGTTTGGATGCTCTGCCATAGTTTTGACTCCAAGCCCTTGCGCCCAGTCTGCTCTAGTGTGAGCTCCCATTCCCCATGGATTAGAATTATTTTCCATATTTACGAAAGCCCCTTGTAGTTCAGTTGGAAATTTAGACTCTGCCAGTACTAAATGACGACGCATTTCTACAATTGCAGTCACTTGATTGTTTCCAACAGGACAAGCCTGCACACAAGCATAACATGTGGTACAACCCCAAATAGCTTCTTCGGAAATATAGTTTCCAATTACATTAGTTTCAAGTCCCATAATTTCTTCAGCTGACTTACCAGACTTTCGAGCTTCTACTACTTGTGGCATTTTCTCCATGAGAGCATGTTTCAATTCTACAATAATAGCCTTTGGATTTAAAACCTTTCCAGTCCTATTTGCAGGACACTGCACCTGACAACGTCCACACTCAATACAAGCAAGTCCATCTAAAAGGTTTGGAAATGGAAAGTCTTGTACTTTGTTTGCACCCCATAGAGCATTCTCATCCTCTAAGTTTAACTTAGATAAAGCACCTTTAGGAGTATCTGTAGCTAAGAAGTAATTAATGGGAGCAAAGATCAAATGAGCATGTTTAGAAGTAGGAACATATAACATAAAAGAAAAAACTGTAAGAATATGCACCCACCACATAACGTGATAAGCTAAGTCTGCTTTAGCTCCTTCAACACCCAATGCACTCCATAAGTAACTTAGGGCAACTGCAATTGAAAAACCCTCTCTTAAGCTACCTGACTTTATACTATAACTTTCTGAAACAACCTTAGCTCCCTCTCCCAAAAGAGTAGAAAACATAAGAATTGTAATCATTATGATTACAATAGCAGATGGTGTAGAAGGAATATCTAAACCCTTCGCTTTTTTCGCCCAACGTCTATATGCAAAGAAACCTAATCCTACAAGTACAGCTAAAGAAATAGATTGAACTAAAGCTTCATAAACATGAGAAATAGTAGGTGAAAATCCAAGTAGAGAAAATGAGTACGGATCATTTAACCAATATCCAAAAACCCCTGCAACCATTTGGTCTGTTGTATGGATTGCATAAATAATAAATCCATAAAAAATAAAGGAATGCATAATTCCACGAATTGGTTCTTGAAAATTCTTCTTTTGAAGAATCACATTTTCAAACAAACTCTTCAGTCTAAAACCAAGGTTTGGATACTCCCTAACATCTTCATGAAAATGAGCTTTTTGTCCAGAAAACACAAGTCCTAAACGATAAGCTATAGCTTTAAAAAATACAAAATTTGCTACTAAAAATAAA
>CALDSP010000011.1 GCA_937924465.1 uncultured Leptospiraceae bacterium | reverse complement strand
CTTCCAATTGGATTTTATTTCCTTATATGGTTTGGGATGCATTTCATCCAAAATTTATTTCCTTTTGGGAAAGCCCTAAGACTTTTGGAGCAAAACTTGAAATGAATCGTTATCTTTCTGTGATTAACGAAACAAAACAAGAACTAGGAGAATGGAGTTTTTTAGAATCCAAACCCTTTTTTCCAGAAACAATTGAAATAGAGGGAAGTCTTTTTCCCCCTGAAGACACTGGAACGGGAATTTTTCAAATTCACTTCGGAAGCTTAAAAGACTATTACACATTAGAAGTAGAAGAAGAAAAAGTAAGTTTATTTCATTTCCCAAGTTCCAATGTATCAATTGGAAATTATATATATCCTATTGAAGAGCAAAAACTTCCAAGAAAGTTTGTTTTTGTGACTAATTTAGAAAAAAAAACAATTCAAATTTATCTAAACGATCAACAAGTATTGAACAAAAATTTTAATTTCGATTCTACTTGGCAAATAGTTCTAAGTTTTAGAGGAAAAATATTCAATCGTTTAAACATTTTAAATCATCTCAAAATTGCACATACAAAATTCTTAAATTCAGAAGAATACAAAATATGGAAAAAAACAGGAAATTTTTAAGAAAACAATCAAATTTACTTGCCAAAGTATGAATACAGAACAAGTTTAAGAGTTAGAAATATTTTAGAACAAAATAAAATGATAAATAGGAATTTTAAAAAAGTGAGTTTAAAATATAAGTTTTTCTTAGCTTTTCTTTTTCTAGGTATATTAAGTTTTATTTTACTGGGATTTGGAGTTTATCACTATAGTCTTCAAATTGTTTATGATAATTTTGTAGATTATCATTTAAATCTTACAAGAAACATTGCCGCAAGTATTTCTGGTTCCGAACATAGAATGTTTAACTCGGAAAAAGCAGTAGAATTAAATTCTTTCCAACATTATCTAAGATATCTCAAAAAACTCCATTCTAATGAAAAGCACGTAACGTATTTATATACCCTAAACTACAATGAAAAAATAAAAGACTTTCAATATGCAATTGATCCATACGAAATCAAAACAGACACAATTTGGATAGAAACTCCTTACTTTGGTCTAGAAATTTTTTCTATTGAAACAGGAGAAATGGTAGTAAAATATAATAACGAACTTTATACAAGTGATTTTAGTGTAGAGTTTGAAGATAAAAATATTCCCTTTTCTTTTCGAAAAAAACAGTATCTAAATAGTTTGTATATTTTAAATAACATAAAAATTCTTGAATATTCTAATTTACCTAAACCAACATGGTTTACTCCGAAAGGAATTCTTCAGTACAATGAATCTCAGGAAGTAGAAGTCCCTTATCAAAATGAACAGTTTAAAATCACTTACTTTCATAGCCAAAAAGGTAGTTACTCTAGTCTACCCGGTGGAGAGTACCAAGATTCTAGTAATATTAAGACTATATTGCAAGAAGTTTACTTTAAAGGAAGTTCCTTTATTCTTCAAGAGCCAATTTTTATGGCTTATGGAAAATTTTTAGTTGCCTTTGCTGCAATTCTAGATGAACAGAATCAACCTGCAGGTGTTGTACTTTTAGAAATCAGTGATAAAGTGGTCAGAAACTATAAAAAAAATATTCAATACATTTTCTTTTCTATCTTTGGAGTAATCTTTGTTTTTTCTATTTTAATTTCATTCTTGTTTGCTAAGTATCTCACAAATCCTATATATAGTTTATCTAGTGCTGCTAAAGAACTTGCAAATGGAAATATGGGAATTGAAGTGAGCGTAAATCGAAAAGATGAGTTAGGCGAACTTGCAATTAGTTTTAATCACATGGCAAAAAATTTAGCTCGAGCCTATTGGGAGTTAAAAGCAACAAACAAAGCCTATAGTCGTTTTGTTCCTATTGAGTTTTTAGAATTACTTGGTCATCAAAGCATTTTAGATGTTAAATTAGGAGATCAGGTTAGAAAAGAAATGACTATTCTCTTTGCTGATATTTGCTCTTTTACAACTCTTTCAGAAAAAATGAGTCCAGAAGAAAATTTTAATTTCTTAAATAGTTTTTTGGAAAAAATGAGCCCCATAATTCGTGTGAATAAAGGCGTAATTGATAAATACATTGGGGATTGCATTATGGCATTATTTCCTGAAAATCCTCTAGATGCCATTCAATCTGCAGTGCAAATGCTAGAAGCTTTAAAATACTATAATATTGAGCGTGAAAAAAACAAACAGTTTCCTGTAAACATAGGTATAGGAATTCATTCAGGAAGTCTCATGCTTGGAACCATTGGAGAAAAAGAAAGAATGGAAAGTACAGTAATTTCAGATGTGGTCAATGTAGCAAGTCGACTGGAGGGACTTACTCGTGATTTTAAAACAGATATTATAATCAGTGAAGATACAATCAAATGGATTCCTCAAATTCATGAATTATATAGCTTACGATACTTAGGAAAAGTAAAAGTCAAAGGAAAATCCCAAACAATTCCAGTTTATGAACTTATCATTTTCCAAAATGATAAAGATAAAAGAGTTCAACACAGACAGGAATTAGAAATTGCTATTTTTCAATATGAATTTGGAAATTTAATTTCTGCAAGAAAGGGATTTGAAAAAATTTTAAAGGAAAATCCAAACGACGGAGCGGCAATTTATTATTTTAATAAGATCAGTTCTAATTTAGATGAAAAAATTACTGTATTAGAAAATGTTACTACTTAAGATATGCTAGACTCGAAGAAGATTTTTTATGTTGTATATTTTTTTATTTTTTACTCTTGTGGAAAAACTTTAGAACATAGAGAGTTAGCCTTAGATTCAAATCAAAAAATAGAAATTTCTGGGACACTCTTACAAATTCCACAAGAACTAAAAAATGCAAATTTGAATTTAGAAGTTCGATTTTATAACTGCACAAATTTAAATTTTGGAAAGTTCAATCCGGATTCTGGAACTTTTCCTCTTACAACAAAACAGGATTGTCGACTTGAATATTCTAAAAAAGAATTCTCACTCCAGAGTAAAAATTTTTATTTCCAAACAGAAACTCCAAAAGAATGGAGCCATGGTTTTGTATGGTTAAAAGGAACTGAAAAAATCCGTGGTAAGTATTCTAGTGGTGAGAATCCATTTTGGTTCCATCCAATTGATGTAAAAGAAAATAAGATAAATCTAAATTTTGAATTTACTTCCACAGAAAACCCAATTCCCGACAAAGAACAGTACAAACTAGCTGAAAAGTTTGCACCTATTCTTGTCCTTAAAAAAGATAAAAAATTTATTCCTACCAATCTTTCTAAGTACTATGGAAAATATAAAATTATAGAACGAAAAAATAAAAAAGATTCCTCTCTTTATGAACATTCTCACTCCTTGAAAGATGATTACCTTGCTTTAGATGAAACTCTCTATGGTTTAGGAGAAACTCACATTTATTTTCACGTACGTTACGCAAGTACTTTTGTATCGGGAACCTCTCCTAAAGCTCTTCCGGGATGGAGAGATAATTTCAATTATAAATATAATAAAGGGGATGAAAGTAAGGTCATATCTTACTACTTTTGGTATGATTACAATGAAGGACCAAGTCCATTAGGAAATAGACATGAAGGAGACTTAGAATCTTTTGCGGTGTTAGTTGATGCCAAAGGAAATCCTAAAAGAATTATGGTAACAGGACACAATCACGTCATGCTCGATACCTCATGGAATCATATCAATTCTTTAGAAAATCATCCTATTTTGTACGTTGCTCATGGAAGAAATTCTGATGGAGGAAATCCAACCTCTCCCTATGGAGGATATGAAGTAAGTTTAGAAGCTGGAAATTTTTTATTTAATCTATTAGCAAATCCAAAAGATATTTTTCCAAAAATCGATGAAAATTGCCAAATCATTTTACCAAAAGACCTGAGTCCCAAAGACATAACAAATTTAAGAATTGGTCCGGGAGAATGGATTGATAAAAGCTCAACAAAATATATCAATGCACAAAATTACGTTACGCGCAAAATTTCTAAACTTATAAAATGGGAAGAACCAGCTTGGATTGGAGAACCTGCAATTTTGGACCCAGATAAAAATCATAATGTAGCAAAAGAAGAAGCCTTTTTTATGAATTGGAATGGTAGAATTGGAAGAGATCCAGAAACAAAACTAGACTTTTTTCAATTGGCCCAATTTGGAAAATCTCCAGTCAATCCTCCTTTTAAAATGAATGAAGAGCAACACTTTACTTTAGAAACTCCTCACAAAGAACGCTGCGAAAAAGGAAGAATTGGAGATTATTGTCCTAAATTTTTTGGGGATGAAAAAACCCCTCAATTTTTGAAATAAATTCTTAAGCATTTTTTGAATTTAAAAATTTTGCTAAATAAACTGCATTTCCTTTTTCGTTATAACGAACAATATCAAAAGCTCCAAGAGTCATAAGCAATCCCCTACCATGAGGTAGACTATGTTCTCTGTTGCTTTTAATGTATTCTAGAAATTTCTTGTGATCAAAACCTTTTCCTTCGTCTATCACTAAATAACTTAATTTCTTAGGATTTAAAGAATAATAAACTTTTACTCTACGTTTTGAAAATTTAGGATTATTTTGTTGTTCACGCAAGTATTGATAATAGGTTTGACTTTCTTTCAATTTTGTTTTTACATCAAAATCAATTTCCAAATTTCCATGTTCAATTGCATTGATAATGATTTCTCTCAAACAAATTCGAATCGTAAAGTATTCATGTTCATTTAAGTATTTGTGCAAGTTATTTGTAATTCTTTGACTGATCTGTTCTGCATGAGTAATGTAATTTTGAACAAAATAACATTTTTTTTCTGAAACAAAAAACTTAAGCATAGGATCTTCTCGAATAGTGAAAGCTCTACCTATAACAATAAAACTATCTCCATAAGGTACATATTCCCATCGAACATCTAAATGCAAAGGTTCTCTATTTTTAGTTTCAAAGATCATCTCAAAAACTACACTACCCTTGTTTTCTTGTACTTCTTCAAATTTTTCCATGAGAATTTGCTTTTCAAGAGTTTCAATTTTTCTTGCCGGATTATAAGCTAACTCTAGAAAATACTTTCCAATTAAATCTCTCGCTTTAATCCCAAGTAAATCTTCCATGGCTTTGTTTACTGTTAAGATGAATCCATTATTGTTAATAGAAAAAATAATATCCTTGGAGCTTTCAATTAAATGTTTGTACTTTGTCTCAGACTTCTCTAATTTTTCGTTAAGTTCTGCTAATTCTTTGATCTTAAAAGTAAGCTCTTTATTTAAAGCATCAGAGGAATCTATGAGTCGCGATAAATGTTTGGTTTGGATTTCATTGTATCGAGAAGCAAGTAAACTAAATAAAATTAAGCTAATAATTGCTTGAATAGAAAGAGAAAATAAGAAAATATAATTTAAAAGTTTGGTAGCACTATAATCTGGAACTAAGGAAATAAAAAATTTCGTTTGTAAGTTTAATCGATCTGGAAAATGAAATGTCTGAAAAAATTCTTTCTGTTCATTCTTTTCTATATAGAGTTTAGCTGGAATAATTTGACTAGCTAGTTCCAGAAAAGATTCTAATCTCGTTCCAAAAATAGCTATCCCATCAAACTTAGGGTTACCTTTGTTATCACAGAGAGCAGAGGTAGAAATGAGATAAATATCTTCTTCAGTAATTGGTACGAAAAGATGATTTATTCCTTTATTTCGATTTTGTAATTTATACAATTTTTTGACAATGTCTGGAGAGAGCTGAATGAGTTTAGTCTGTTTTTTTCCTTCAATAAAAATCTCGGGAGTTTCAGGATTTATATATACAGCAAAAAAGTCATATTCCTCTTTTATAGATATATCATCGTAAAAAGCTTTTTTGATAGCTTGTTTATCTTTATAATAAAGTTTTTCCCAAATTCCCTCCCACCATACATATCCTGTAATTTTACTTAAATCTTGTTTCCATTTTTGAGCAAGATAATTTTCCCAGGCACTTTGAAAGTTTTTTTTTCTTTCCTTCTCAATTTTTTCTGCTACAAAAAAATTAAAAATCCCACCCAAAACTAACTCAAAAGCTAAAATAGATACTATAAAAACCAACAAATACTTCCGAAACTCTTGTTTGGAATAAATACTAACTAATTCTTCAGTTAGACTAACTGAGTTTTTTCGATTGTATTCACTCATAATAAGTCTTTAAAATGAGTAAATATTTAGATTTTATTTTTTTCAATCTTAAATCATTTGAGGGAGATAAAAATCTGACTCAATTTTTTTTAATTTTTAATTTATTGAATTTTTAATGGTTCTGTTATTTTAATCCTTAAGATGGGTCTTGTGGAGTATGGTTATTTTTTCTTGGGTTTTTTCCTTTTAGGATTCACTTTTCTAATTCTTTGGGTTGCCTTGTTACGTTTTTTTTCCAAACTAAGTGGATGGGAAAAAATAGCCTCTGTTTATCAAGTCTTAGATTTTCCTTCTGATACAGAAATAAAAAAATTTATTTCAGGCAAAATAGGAAAAATTCACTATAGTAATGCTTTACATGTTTATTTAAATGAATTTGGAATTGGACTAAAAACTATTGCCTTTTATAAACTTACACATCCTCCTATTTTTATTCCTTGGCAGAGAATTCGAATTATTGACACAGAAGAAAAACCAAATGAAAATATTATTTTTGAAGTACTTGGAAATGAAGGAGAAAGTATTGCTCGAATTAGTATGTCCATAAACATATTGCAAAACTACAAACCATTTCTAATTTATACTTAGCATGAAAAAAATTATTTTAATCTATTTATTTTTTACTTTTTCTTTGATTGCTCAATCTTTAAACACTTTAAAAAGAAAAGGACTTGCTAGCCTAAACCAAAACAATTTTGAACAAGCTATTTTTTATTTTCATAAAGTTTTAGAAAAGCAACCTTTGGATTCCTTCGCAAACTACAATTTAGCTTGTACTTATGGGGCTTTACTTTCTGAAAATTATTGTGCTCATCAATCTGAAGTTACTAAACTATACAAGCATTTAAAACTTGCCATTCAAAATAATCCTTCTTACAAAACTAAAATGTTAAACGATCCCGATTTTTCAGTTATTCAAAAAGAAATTCAATTTTATAAATTAGCAGGATTGAATCCTAACAAAGAAAAAGATTTAGAACTAATTTTAAAAAAAGTTTCCTGGTATGCTCCAAGTGAAGGTGTATTTGGTCCTCAAAGTGGACTTTTGTTTATGGATAAAAATCAATTTCAATATTGGAGATTGGAATTTCAAAACTCCGATGAACCAACAAAGAAATTTTACACAGGTATTTATCAAATAAAGAGAAAAAAAATTTCTTTAAGTTTTCAAAAACTTCCGAAAGGTCTAAAACAAAAAACCTACACTGCAGAATACAAACAAGATAAATTAATTATCGATGGTTTAGGAAAGGAATATACCGATGACTCTGATCCTTGTTCAATATAATAAAAATTCAGACTCCTTTATAAAGGAGTCCTAATTCAATATTTATTTATTATCTTATAATTTCAAACTTAGGGTTTGGATATTCTCCGTATAAATCGGGAGAGTACATTGCCTCAATTCTAGTTTGAGGTAGAATAAAGTTTCCTTCCGAATTGATTCTAAAAGTGTATTCTATTGTCCAATTTCCTTTTGGAAGATATTCATAATATACACGGTAAGCATCAAAAGCTCTTTCTTCAAAAGAATAGTAAAAGTAAGAGCCAACCTCTCCATCTGTAGCAGATTTTGAAGCTCTTAAACCTCCCGAAAGAATACTTGCACCTGTGGGAACAGGATCACTAATTACAACCCAAGTCATGTCTGTATCGGCTTGAACTTTTAATTGTACACGAATAATATCCCCAATAGAATAATAAGACTGATTTTTTCGCTCAACGTCTATAAATTTCTTTTCAATTTTGTATCCATTATAAATCCCTTCTCGAACGGGTACAGCTGCTTTACTTTGCACAATGACCCAGGGATTTCCACTTCCATTATGTTGAATATTGAGTGAAGATTTTTCTTCTTTCCATGGAAGAAGATACTCTCCTCCTTTAGGTTTAGAAGTCCAAGAATGAGAAATTTGTTCATTAGAAAGCTGGGCAAGAGTTTGTCCATTTACTTTGAATTTCTCAAATTGGTTGGCAAATTTTTCTAGGGCAATACTTCCCCAAGCATTTGCTAGGGTTAAATCCCAATGTCCCATTTTTTGTCTCATAACAGTACCTCGAACAATTTTGCCTAAGTCATTATTCCATAGTTTTTGTTCCAAAAGTGTAGTAATAAGTTTAACAGAATTGAAATCAGGTGAAACCATAAGCCACCAAAGTTTATCTTCTCGCTCTGAACTAAACTTTAAGAAGGTGCCTTGCAAATTCATTCGTGTACGAAGAATTTGCTGTATACTTTGTCTAATTTTTTCTTTATTGTTTATGTCTACTCTATACAATATATTTAAGTAATCCAATAGAGCAGAGGTTGGTAATGTATTTGGAGCTAAATTCATGGGTTCTAAGTGTTCTTTTTTAGCCATTCCATACCTAGAAAGAGCTTCTAAAGCCATTAATTTTCTAATACTTAAATCGGCAGTTTGTAAAACTCCATGACGATTTATCCTTCCTTCTACAAATCCAAGTAAAGCTCCAAGCATAAAACTGCGTTCTTCATCTGGTAGGTTCCAACCTCTTTCGTGAACAACACTTAAGATGTATGCGGTAAGATTTGGATCTCCATACAAACTATCTGGAAAATATTTAGCAAAACCATCTTTATCCAAATACACACTTAGCTTTCTGGTAATTTGCTCCCATTTTTTGGTATCTTTTAAGGCAATAGCTTTAGAAACTTGTTGTTCTAAACACGTGAACGGATATAATGTCATATACTCTTTTACGCTAGAGAGAGAAGAAACTAAACTATCACTATAAATAAGTGAAATTCCACCACGATTTTCTATATTACCTTCTGGAATTGCAACTTCCATTTGGTATGGTTCTTTTATTTGTAAAAGAGTAGCCTGTCTTACTGTGACTGGAATAGAAGGAATAATTTTTTGAGTAATTTTAAGTTTATCGGAAAAACTATCTGAATTCACTGTAAACTGATATTCTAGTTTATCTACTCCATAGGGAACTTTTAAACGCCAAGAAACTACTTGGCTTTCTTCTTTTCCTAAGTTTACTTGCATTGGAGAAAAACTCTCTCGACTAGAAGAGACTTTCCCATCTACCATCACTTGCAATGGCTTTTGAGTAGTATTGCGTAAAGTAAGCTCTGCAACTACTTCATCCCCTTCTCTTGCTACAGGAGGTATACCAGAAAAAAGCATAAGGTCTTGGGTTACTTGAATACTCCCATATCCATAACCAAAATAATTAGAGCCAGAATTTGCAATACCAACTAACCTAAAACTTGTCAAAGAATCATTTAATCGAACAGTGACTTCTGCTTCTCCTTTTTCATTCACTGGAATAGAAGCTTTCCAAAAAAGGAGAGTATCAAATAGTTCTCGTGTTTGTTTAGCAAATCCACCTCCTCCACCTGAAGGAAGAGCTTTTAGTCCAAAATGCCTTCTTCCTACTACTTGCATTTGAGCAGTAGAGGTAGACACTTCCAAAGAGCGAGATTTCATCATAGCATTCAGCAAATCCCAAGTTGTATTGCTTTTTAAATCTAAAAGTGCCTCATCCACAGCCGCAAAAGCAAACTCTGTATCTTTTGGTAGTTCTCCTCCATCTGCTCTTGTAATTTTGATTTTTACCTTAGCTTTGTCCCGTACGTTATAAACCTTACGCTCGGGAACTACATTTACCAAAAGTTCATGTCCTTTCCAACCTACTCTAATATTTGTAATTCCTAATTTATGACTTGGTCTAGCTAAATCAACAGTTGCAGTTGGTTTTGGTTCAGCAACTCTGCCTCGAACTGCTAACACAGAAACAAAGACGTTAGGTGCAAAGTTCGGCTTTATTTTTAGTTCTAAAATTGGATTAGAAGAAGTAATTGTTTTAAGACTTGCCTCAAGAATCCCTTCTCGTTCAACAGTAACAAGAGCAGTTGCTTCCTTGAAAGGCATTCTAACTTGAAGTCTTGCAGTTTGATTTGGTTCATAAAATTTTTGTTCTGCAAGCACATCCATTCTATCACTATCTTCAATTTTATAATACCCAAAATCAGTATCACCCGTTACGTAAATTTCTTTTGTTACACTCGTTTTTTCACCAGAAATACTCGCCTGAAAAATGAGATTTCCCTCACTAGGAGCTGCTTTCTTACAAACTAAAAGACCCAAAGAATCGGTCTTTCCACTACAAAAACTGCCAAGCCTTTTTACTTCGTAGTAGTTTTCATAAGAATAAAAGCCACCAACAAGACGTTTTCGATTGCTATAAAACTTTTTAGAGTAAACATCAATACTGACGTTCACACCAGAAATGGGAGAATTATTTAAGTCTAAAACAATGGCAGTCATTTTAGTTTCTTTTTTATTTGCAATCCATCCATCTTCTTTTAAACCTAGCTTATAAGGAGAATTATAAATTAAAGTAGAACTTAATATAGTTTGATATTCTCCATTTGGATCCTTGTATTCCATTTCAAAATAAGCCTTTTGATTTTTGGATGATTCTGGAATCTTTTCAATTGAAATTTGTGCAGTTCCATTTAAATCAAGTTGAGTTTCTAAAGTTTGAATTGATTTTCTTTCCATTTGAACTTGATTGGAAAAGTCCCACTCTTCCGAATAGGAAAAATCATCATAATAGCTTTCTGTATTAAATCTTCCTTCTTGTAGAGTTTCAGTAAAAAAAGAATACTCGGGGTATTGTGGATTATAATCATAATTCACATCTTCAAACCAATATTTAAACTTAATAGGAAGAGCCGTTGCAGCCCCACCTGCGAAAAATTTAGCACTTGCAAACACATTAAAATTTTTTGGCTTAACTAATTTTTCTTTAGGAGGAGAGAGACTTGCTTTTAAGATAGGAATTCTAAATTCTTCCACTTGAAAGCTGGCAGTATAAAATGAATCATACTGACCTGTTTTATTATCCATAGTTATGGTATAACTTCCTAGTTTAGCTTCCTTGGGAATTTTCCAAGCAGATTCACCTGTAAAATTATTTTTCCATTGTATAGAAACTTCATAAGAGTTTCCTGTGCCGAAGTGTACTATTTTAGCTTTTAATGGAAGTTCCTCTTTTTTTGGAAATTGAAAACCTTTGATTCCATGTTTTCGCATAACGTGTTTCATACTTATAGTTTCCCCTGCACGAAAAAGTGTTCTATCTAAAATAGTGTGAACAACATAAGGTGTATAATTATTTTCTCCATAAGGTAGATTAAAACGCCAGTTTTCAATTCCTTGGGTCCAATTACTGTGAACAAAAGAAAAGTCATCTCCTTTTGCTGCAACCACTAAGAGTCCTGATTGAAATTCTCCCCATCCACAATACTCTGACTTTAAATTTTTGGGCACATATACAATTCCAATATTATTTGTTACCCCATTAAACAATTCATTACCTTTACAATCTTGAATGAATATTTTTGCACCACTAACAGGTTGAGCATTATTGAGTTGAGTTACCCAAACTAAAGAATTCTCTCGTCCCTGTTTAAAGTGAACCGCCATATTTGTAACCAAGGCTGCAGTGGGAACAAACATATTACTTTTAGGACCAATGAGAGCATTACCTAAAGCATTGCTTTGGATTTCTATAACATAAAATCCTTTTGTTTTTAGAGGAATTCCCACCACTTCAAACGCTTTATTTCCATGATTTCTCGGAATTTGAAAGCTATCTGCAATATTAGGACTTGGAAAAACAGAGTTTTCTCTATTGGTAGAGTAAACTCTTCTCATCCAATACCATATTTCACTGGAAGAAATTTTTTTTATTTTTCCCTGTGTATTCTTTAAAGAAGCAGAGGACTCTGGATATAAAGAAATGATTCGACTAACTAAATTCGGTTCTAGGTTTCTAAGAGTAACGGGTAGAATTGGATTCTCTGCCTCAATAATTCCAAATCTAGAGGAAAATTTAGCAAGAGGAGGAAATTCACCTGTAGTGACACTCAACGTCCTTTGTTTGTCGCTCAACGTCCGACCTGCATCATCTTGAAAACTTTTTGGAATATTGATGGTAAATCTTGTTTTTTCTGGAAACGGACCTTTAATATAAGCATAATAAACTGAATTTTCTTTGGATGAATCTCCCTCACTTACTGTAGCTTTATATTCTTTGTTTGCCCCAATCATTGTGATTTTAGAAATTTCTGAAATAGGAATAGGAGCAGAAAAACTCAAGGAAATGTCTTCAAAAGGGACACATCCAGCTTTCTCGTTAGTTCTTGTACAAAAATAACTGACACTTAAAGGCTCTTGAACTTGAAAAGTAAAAACTTGTTTTTCTGTATTTGCAAGACCAGACTTTGAACGTACATTTCCCCAAACAAATTCCACTTGTTTAGAAGGGGGTAGGTTTAACTTTGACTTAAAAAAATAAAGATTTTTTGTATTGTTTTTAAATTTTGCTTCAATAATCTTTTTAACATCACTATTCGAATGAGAGAGTAAGACAATAGGTACTTTATTTTTTATAACGTCAACATTCAAATGAACACTATCAGAAATAGAAGACTCATCAATTTCTCCATCTGTATACAAAGCAAAAATTTGGTCTTCTGCAATACTACTTCCCTCATACGGAGAAATACTCGTAATCTGTGGCCCTCCCGTGTTAATTTCAAATTTCTTTTTCCCTAAAACTTTTTTGTTATTTAACGTAACAACAGTGTCCAAAAGTTCAAAAGTACAAGAAATTCCAGCCTCTAATTCTTTTTCAAATTCATAAACGTAATTCTTATCATCCAACCATCTTCCTTTTCCTTGTGCAGGACAAACAACACGAAAGATGTTCACGTTAGCTTTGGGATCTCCGAAGTATACCATAGGTTGTGAAAACCGAACTTGGATTTGTTTGATTCTTTTTATAAAACCTTCTGGAGAAAAACTAACACTTGCTTCTTGTGAAAATAACCTAGAAACAAAGACAAAAAGAAAATTAGTAAATAAAAAAAATTTCTTCATAATTTCAATCTTTCGAATATCTTTAAAAAAGAAAAGCAGAAACTAGATTTTTAAAAATTTATAGACTTTTTATTATTTTTACTAAAAAATTAATTTTCCATGCCCCTGCGAAAGAAAAGATTCAAATTGATTTATTATAAGAAAAGTAAAACCAAATTAAACTAAAAATTTGTTAAGTTTGATTTTCATGAAACATTTAGGAATCTTTTTTTCTTTTCAAGAAACTAGCTATTTTATGATAAATTCTTGAAAATATTATTCCAGTGAGTACTTCCATAATTTCCTTAGTTCTCCATCTAGTTATGAGAATCTTTTTGGATACCTCCAATATTTCTTCTGTTCTCATTTTATTAAATAGTATTTCTTTTGAGTAATCAATAGAAAATTTTTCAAGTAAATAAAAGCAGTCATTTATAAAGTAATTCTTATTTATAATCGGAATATCCTTTATTTTATCAAATACATATTTCATTAATTCAAAATCAAAAAAAGCCCTCTCTCCAAGCATTCTTCTAATTTGAGGAATTTTTTCGGGTTCTATATTTTTATTATAACTTTTCATAATCTCTTCCAATTCTGAAATTCCAGCTTCTTGGTTTACTGAAGAAGCTCCTGTAAAAGAATATACAGAGATGATATCTTCAATACACATTCCTTTGAAATTCTTTTCAATCATCTGAAACATAAATAAGACATCAGAGGCATATAAATAATTTTCATTAAAACCATTTAGTTCATAAAAAATTTCTTTTTTAGTTAAAAGAGATTGATGGTTGCATGGATTTCCACATAAAAAATCATAGGGAGTAAATGTTCTATGCTCCCAAACCCAACTTTCTTCCCCTTTCACAACAAGAGCATTTCCACAAACAAAATCTAAATTATAGAATTTAACTTTTTCTACTAATATATTCAAAGAATTCGAACTGTAAAAATAATCATCGGAATTTAAGAATAAAATATAACTCCCTTTTGCTTTTCTCCAAGCCTTGTTCATTGCATTGTAAATGGAAGAATCCTTTTCAGAGTATAAATTTATATGTTCAGATTGAATGGATTGAATAATGTTTAAAGTTTGATCGCTA
>CALDSP010000010.1 GCA_937924465.1 uncultured Leptospiraceae bacterium | reverse complement strand
GTTTTTGCAGTTTTAGGCCTAAGTACATCATAAAAAATCCAAAACTTTCCTTTATGTTTTTCTTTTAAAGAATGTTCTCCTATACTTTCTAAAGATTCAATATCTCCTCTATTTTTTTCAAAAGATAAATAGTTTTCAAACTCTTGAGAAATGCTTTCTAAATCAGAGTATAAAATGCTTGGAATAAAATAAATCTTAATGTATGGATAAATAGAAGGATCTGAATCACTATTTGAAATAATCCCAATTAAATTTCTCGTATTAGTATATTCACCTAAAGTATTAGAAGGTTTATGAAAAAACATATTTTCAGAGAGATACAAAGTTAAAGAAATTTCTTTATGAGTAACCTTCTTTCCTTCTATTTCCCAATTTTGCGGATCAATGCTTAGTTTTTGTTGTTGAAGTTTTAATTGCAAATGAAATAAAAACCATTCTCCACTACGGAGAACTTGAAAAGTCAATAAACCATTCGTAAGAGCTAAAACTCCAAGTATAAAAATTCTATAAAAGATACGGTTTTTCCAAAATCGAAATGGTAAATATATAAAAATACAAAATATTAAAAGTAAAATTCCAGCTCTGTTTTCAAATAAACCCAAGAGATAATATAGAGCCAAGTTTATCAAGTAAAACCCAAGCTCCCATTCTACATGAAATTCCTTTTGAAAAAGAAAACGAATACTCTGAAGGCTTATAATTCCAAGAAACATGGAAAAAGTTAAAGAAAAAATGAGCAAAACAAGAATGATTCCTAAAGGTAAATGTCTTTCATGGAAATAAATAAAAGGCATTAAAACAAGGAAATAAACAATTAGAATCCTCTTACCTAAACTGAAAGAGTAATACTTTTCAAAAATTTTGCCGATTAAGTACTTAAATGAGGAGTAAAATTTTGTCATGACGAACAAAGAATTTATAAAACTACTAAAAAGTGATTATCTAGCCTTAGAAAAGTATGTAAAAACATGGTTTCAAGATTATGGTTTTCTTCATAGTTTATTTCAATTTATCCCTCCAGAATTTTTTTTCGTGCTTTTTTTCTCCGTATGTATTGTTTTGATTTTAAATACAATATCGGCAAGAACGAAACAAATTCATCTACTCATTGCAGTACTCATTTCCATAGGAATTGGAATTTTAGCAAACAAATTTGCTTTTGGACGCTACAGAGGATGGGTATATTTGAAAGTAGGTTTTATGCTTCTTGTTCCATTTTATTTATATTCTCTTGTCTCTTATACTATTTCTTACTCTTATAATCAATATAAAAAAAATCGCTACTCTAGAGCAAACACTTTAGAGCAGTCAGTTTATAATTTACATCAACAGTACAACGAAGCAGTACTAGGTTTACATAGTCTATTATCAGGTAAGGATGTAGACACTTCCGAGCTAAAAGATAAGCTTTTAAATCTAAAACTCACTACCGAAGGTCTACTAATTTTACTTGAACCGCGGGTAAGAAACTCTGGCACTTCCTTAAGTTTTGCTCCGGGACAATCCAAAACTACAAAAGAAGAAAATATTTCTTAGTGTATAAATAAAAAAATTTACTTTTTTCAATCATTCCATGCAAATGTTTTCTTGGTATAAATTAGGGCTAATGGTTTGAATTATAGGATCTTTTCCACACAAAATACATTTGGGATTTTTATTTATAGCAATTTTTCTAAAATTCATCTCTTTTAAATCAAAAGTATAGAGATATTTTCCAAAAGAACAATTTATTTTTAATAAAAAATTTAAACCTAAAGTAGCCATAAAACTTCCTACAAGACCTGCTACACTTCCCAAAACTCCAGCCTCTGAACAAGAAGGAACTGCATCTTGGGAAGGAGGAGAATGAAAAATACATCTGTAACAAAAAGATTTTTTTGGTAAAATTCCAAGCACCTGTCCCTCAAAACCTAAAATTCCTCCTGTGATAAAAGGTATATCATTTAAAACACAATAATCATTCACCAAGAATTTTGTAGGAAAGTTATCTGAACCTTCTATTACCAAATCTACTTCTTTTATGATTTGGCTTACGTTATGTGCATTTAGTTTTTCATGAAAGACTTCAAAGTTTACATAAGGGTTTAACTCTTGCAAATTTGCTTTTGCTATTTCAGCTTTAGATTTTCCAATTTGAGAAGTTCGAAAAAGAATTTGCCGTTGTAAATTGGTTAAATCCAAACTATCAAAGTCTATAATTTTAATAGTTCCTAGCCCACTAGCAGTTAAATATTGCAAAATAGGAGAACCTAATCCTCCTGCACCAATTACAGCAATTTTAGAAGACTTAAGTTTTTCTTGTCCTTTTCGTTTCACTTCACCTAGTAAAATATTTCTAGAGTAACGCGTAATTTCTTCTTTTGATAACATGGTTATTCCTTTTTAGAGTGAACAACATATAGTTTCTTTACGCATAAGAACAGAGCAGAACAGGGAGCTTCTTTAAATTGAAAACAAACCGAGGTTTCTTTTGTTTTGTTGTTACAAAAGTTCTTAAAATGAAGAGTTTCAAACCTTAAAGCATTGGGAGAAACAAATTTAGTTTGATAAATTTCTTGAAGACAAGTAGAGTAAATTTCTTCATAAGTTTTACAAGAATTTTCTTGTTCTTCAAGTAGAAAAGAGAACAAAGGAAGTAAGATTACTAAAAACATAGCGACACAGGGATTCGAACCCCGGACCTGCGGATTATGATTCCGTTGCTCTAACCAGCTGAGCTATGTCGCCAAGCATTTCCAGATTTTCTTTATATAAATTTTTGTCAAGTAAATTTATACTGTTCATTCAAAATTCCTTTTTACTTAAACTCAATTTCGGTAATGCAAACTTATACTTTGATAAATAACAAATCTTGAAGTTTTTCTAAAGATAATGGTTTACATATGAAACCTTTTACATTGTTATAAGTTTTGCTTTTTTCATAATCTTCTATATTAATAGTCGAAGAGACTATAACTACAGGAAAACTCAATTGTTTTTTTTTCATCTCTTCTAAAAACTCCCATCCATTGCATTCGTCCATGTTCAAATCTAGAAAAATCAAATCAGGAAAAATTTTTCCACTTACCAAATCTTCTATAGCAACTAATGGACTGAAATAAGGTAAATATTTTATTTCATTTTTTAAACTACTTAAGAGAGCTTGAGTAATTTTTAATTGCAAAATATCATCATCTATATGTAAAATAGAACTTTCAGAAAGTAAAGTTATTTCAGAAAACTCTTTAAAAGCTCCTTGTTTGATTGTTTGAGAAATATCTTTAATAGACCTATCCAGTGTGTTAGCAATGTTTTGTAAATCATTGATTGTTTCAATGTTCAATTTGTTTTCTCGTTTAATTATATCTATTAAACTCAATAGATTTGTAAGAGGTCCTCGAATTTGATGAGCATTTAAAAAAGCAATTTTTTTCAGGTTTTGATTTTGCTCTTCTAGGTTTTTTGCAAGAGAGTGAATTTTTTGTTCATATAAAATACTTTCAGTTTTATCAAAAAATAAACAAATAACACTTTTCTTTCCATGAAATACAGAACTAAAACAAAGAACTAGAAAATGCTTTTTAGATCCATTACTAGCTAGAAAACGAAAAGATTCTTGAGTTGTTTTAGGAGTTTCTGAATTTATATCATCTAGTAATTCGGAAAATGCTTTTCTGTCTTCATTGAGAATCAAATCTAAAATACTTTTTTCTAGAAACTCATCATACCTATAGCCGAGAACTTTAATTATAGATGAATTTACTTCAAGGATTTTTAATGAATTCACATCATAAATACACATGGGTGTTATGTTTTCATGAAATAAAATTTGAAATGAGACATCTGCTTCTGAAAGTTCATTTTTTTCTTTAAAAGAATCGGTAATATCAATTACAGTTCCTATCACCCAACGTGGAAAATGAGAGCTATCTCTTAACAATTTTCGTTTATCTTTCACCCAACGAATAGTTTTGTCTTTTAACTCAATTCTATATTTTGATTCTGTAACTCCTTGCTTTAATAAATTTACGTTAGATTTTTCAAAAATTTTTTGATCTTCTTTGTATATAACTTCAGTCCAGAGATTCAAATTTTCTTGAAATTCTAAAAAGCTTCTTTGATAAATTTTTTCAATAGAATCACTAAAAAAAATATATTTTTTCTGGCTTCTATCGTAAATCCATAGTCCTTCCTGAATACTTTCTACTATGCTTTCTAAACCATATTCTTCTATTAAATCAGTAGAAATTTCCATTATCAATCAACTACATCTGAATAATGTAAAATGAATATATTGTTTTTATTTAAGTCTTGTTTAGGGATCTGCGAAATTACTTTATCCTTCTTTTTAATCTTTATAGGAGAATCCAAAGAATCACTAAAACCCACCCAAGCATAGTCTGGAAGATAACGCACGTATCGATAGTACTCTGAAATATCTAACTCTTCTGTAGCATCTTGAATGCTTTCACTCAATTGTTCAGAAGCAATTTCATAGCCATACACTATACTCATGGGTATCACCGATATTCCCAAAACCAAAATTTCTGTAGACTGTGTCTCAATTCCTAAATAAGCAATTCCAGCACCCAAAGCACTTCCTAAAGTAGCAATCATTACTCCTCCAACTATTCCAACTGCGCTTCTTCCTGTTGCTTTTAAAGCACTTGCAAGCATTTTTTGTCCATATTTTGAATCTTGAATGAGGTCTTGAATTTCATTGTCGCGAATTTGATGCCTCAAGTACCAGTTTTTTGAATCAGGAGTGAGAGTCATTGGAATTTCTTTTGTATTGTCGCCTAACGTTAAATTACTTCTTCTAGACATATAACTAAATTTCATCCCTCGAATTCCACGCAAAGGATTCAATTTTAAATTTGGATCCCACTCTGGCTCCGGGCCAATCCCGCCTAAAACTAAAATAAAATCTTTGGGAGGTTTTTCTAACTCAAGTAACTTTAAAATCCATTTTTGAGATTTATCTAAATTGTAAGCTACTCGAAAATCTACTTTTGCTTCTTCCCAACTATCATTCATCATCCATAAAGTGGCTATAATAATTCTCAAAAGTGGATCATCAAAACGTCCTTCATCACTCCAATTTGTACTTAATAAATTAGAGGCAATTTTTGCTTCAACATAGGACTTGTCTTTTTCTCCCTTTAAGAAATATCCCCAACTTAAAAGAATATGCAACCAAATAATTTCATGTTCAGATGCGTAGTACCCTTCTGGAGTTTCCATATAAAAAAAAGTTTTTATTTCTCTAGTAGCTTTAAATCGAACTCGTTTGTCCACTAAGTTTGAATACCGAATCAATTTTTCAATGTTATGATTTCCACTTAACAATTGAAGATATGTCTTTTCTAAAGTAGTTATAAAACTATCTTCCTCTCCTCTTGGGAAGTTTTCTAAGGCTTTAGATGGATTGTTTTTTATAAGATGATTTTTAGAAAGAATGTAATCATTTCTTTTCAGTAAATTAGAAGAACAGTTAAAAAAAAAACTGTAAGATTATAATAAAAAACATTTTAAAATAAAAATTTTTCA
>CALDSP010000009.1 GCA_937924465.1 uncultured Leptospiraceae bacterium | reverse complement strand
TTGAACCGTTTTTATATAAACTAGTTCCAACCCTAGTTGAAATTTACGGGGAAGAATATGCTGAACTTATACAAAGACAAAGGATAATTGAAAATACTATCTTTGCAGAAGAAAAACTTTTCTTAAATACTTTAGAAATCGGTTTAGAACACATAGAACATTTACTTCAGAGTTATTCTAGGAAAGGTGAAAAAATTTTTTCTGGAAAAGATTTATTTAAGTTATATGGAACTTATGGATTTCCTTTTGAGCTTACGAAAGAATTGCTCACAGAGAAAGGTTATGAATGTGATGAAGAAGGTTTTTTACAAGAACTTGAAAAAGATCGAAATCAATCAAGGGAAACATGGAAAGGGAAAAAACTTGCTGTATTTTTAGATCCTAATTTAATTCCTACTACACCCACAGAGTTTTTAGGATATTTGCACCTAACGTCCAAATCTAAGATAGTTGGCATTTTAGATTTAGAAAAACCCAAACAAATACTTAAAGCAGGTGAAAAAGGAATTTTAATTCTCAAAGAAACTCCTTTCTATGCAGAGTCGGGGGGACAAATTGGAGATACGGGATACATTAAAACAAATACAAGCGTATTTCAAGTTTTAGACACTCAAAAAGAAAATGATATTTATCTGCATATTGGAGTTGTTCTTTCCGGAGAGTTTCAAACAGGGATTGAAGTTATAGCAGAAGTAGAAGAACAAAGACGCAAACTTTTAACTTATCATCATTCTGGTACTCATTTACTTCATGCGGCTTTACGAAGAACTTTAGGTACTCACGTAACGCAGAAAGCCTCTTTAGTTTCACATGAATATTTACGATTTGATTTCTCACATCCAAACCCTTTACAAATGGAAGAGATTCTTAAAATTGAAGAAGACGTAAACAATGCAATCTCTGCTAGAGTAGGAGTTACTACAAATATATATGATTTAGAGACAGCCAAGAAAACAGGAGCACTTTATTTTTTTGAAGAAAAGTACGGGGATAAGGTTCGAGTTGTGCAAATGGGAGAATTTTCTTCTGAATTCTGCGGAGGATGCCATGTATCAAACACAAAAGAAATAGAGTATTTTTTAATTCGAAAAGAGAGTAGTCCGGGTGCTGGAAATAGACGCATTGAAGCCCTATGCGGTCCTAAGGTAATAGAATATTTCCAAGAAGAGTTCCAAGAAATTGGATATCAAATTGGAGAAATAAATTCTAAACTTAAAGAATTTTTTAACAACAATGAACACTTCATAACAGTAAACTTACCTAACCCAAAACAAATTCAGCAAACTTTCGAAGAAAAAGGTTCCAAAGCAGTCTTTGAATTTCGAAAACTAAAACAAAATTTAGAAATGATATTAGATGAAAAGAAAAACTTTCTTCACCAAGTTAAGAAACAAAAAGAAAGTAAACTAGCACAAGACTTGCTTTCTAATCAAAATATATTAATTGAAAAAATAGAAAAAATAGGAAAATTTTTATTTCTATCACATAACGTAGAAAACATAAAAATAGAAATAGTTAAAGAGTTAGGAGATAGCTTAAAAAATAAATTCGCAAACATCTTTTTTGTTGTTCACGTAAAGAATAAGGACAATGCAATCTTATTTATGGCTGGAAAAGAAGCAATTAGTCATGGGCTCAACTGCAATGAACTTATGAAAAAAACTCTCCCTATAGTAGAAGGAAAAGGAGGGGGGAAAATAGACATGGCTCAAGGCTCTGCAAAAAAGATTGAAAATTTTCAGCAACTTTTAGAAGCACTCAAAAGAGAATTACAAGAAAAATAATTTCACTAAAAAAACATTGCCTCTACACGCTTATTTAAAATACTTCTCATAGTATGATCCAAGAAGCAAGCTATGGCGCGGAAAAAATCAAAATTTTAGAAGGTCTGGAAGCAGTTCGAAAAAGACCGGGTATGTACATTGGTACCCAAGATGAAAGTGGACTGCACAAAATGGTCTATGAAGTAGTAGACAATTCTGTGGATGAGGCAATGGCAGGTCACTGCACTCATATTCTTATAAAAATTCTACCTGAAAATGTAATTGAAGTCTCTGATAACGGGCGCGGTATTCCTGCTGGAATTCATCCCGAACGAAACATTTCTACAATTGAAGTAGTCATGACTGTACTTCATGCAGGAGGGAAGTTTGAGAATGACGCTTACAAGGTTTCAGGAGGATTGCATGGAGTTGGAGTGAGCGTCGTAAATGCTCTTTCCGAATGGTTGGAGGTTGAGGTAGATCAAAATGGAAAACGTTATTATCAAAAGTACAAAAAAGGGGTCCCTATTGAACCAGTAAAAGTAATTGGAGAGTCGGTCTCAACTGGAACCACAGTTCGATTTAAACCAGACGCAAGTATTTTTACTACAACAGAATTCAATTATGACATTTTGTCAGCTCGCTTTAGAGAAATGGCATTTCTCAATAAAGGACTCACTTTAAAAATCATTGACTTACGTCGTGAAGAAACTCATTCAGATGAATTCTGCTATAGTGGTGGAATTCTTTCTTTTGTGGAACTTCTCAATCAAGCTAAACACCCACTACATGACGTAATTCATTTTCAAGATAAAATAGAGTCTCTTGAAGCAGAAATTGCCTTACAGTATTCTGATACTTATACAGAAAATATTTTTTGCTTTACTAATGCTATTAACAACAACTTAGGTGGAACACATTTAGAAGGATTTCGCGCAGCACTTACTAGGACGTTGAATGATTATTTAAAAAAAGATGCGATACTTTCCAAAAAACATGCAGTCGGACTCAGTGGAGAAGATGTAAAAGAAGGACTCACTGCAGTTATTTCTATTAAAATTCCTCAACCACAATTTAACTCCCAAACTAAAGAAAAACTTGTAAATGCAGAAGTCAAAGGGCTCATGCAGACTATAGTGGGAGAAGGATTGAGTCGTTATTTTGAAGAAAATCCTTTGGTCTTAAAAAAAATTTTAGAAAAAGCAATTCTTGCAGCAAAAGCAAGAGAGGCAGCACGTAAAGCGAGAGAACTCACCCGACGTAAAACAGTTTTAGAAGGAGGAGGACTTCCGGGAAAATTAGCGGATTGTTCAGAAAAAGATCCAAGTATTTGTGAACTTTTTTTAGTAGAGGGAGACTCTGCTGGTGGTTCTGCTAAACAAGGACGAGATAGAAATACCCAAGCTATCTTACCTTTAAAAGGAAAAATTATCAATGTTGAAAAAGCACGTTTAGATAAAGTTTTAAGTAATGAAGAAGTTCGCACTTTAATTTCGGCAATTGGCACAGGTATAGGGGAAGATGAATTTGATATTGAAAAACTTCGTTATCATAAAATCATTATTATGACTGACGCAGATGTTGATGGTTCCCATATTCGCACACTGCTTTTAGCTTTCTTCTTTCGTCACATGCGACCAATTGTTGAAAAGGGACATTTGTATATTGCACAACCTCCACTCTATTTGATTCGTAAAGGCAAAGAACAAGCGTACGCGTACTCCGATAAAGAGAAAGAAAATATTTTAAACAATTTTGGAAAAGATTCTAAGATTGTCATCCAACGTTATAAAGGTTTAGGAGAAATGAATCCTGAACAACTTTGGGAAACAACCATGAATCCCGAAAATAGACTTATATTACAAGTTCGTTTAGATGACTTAGTAGAAGCAGAAAATACATTTAATATTTTAATGGGAGATGAAGTGGCTCCGCGTAGAAAGTTTATAGAAGAAAATGCAACCAAAGTTTTAAACTTGGATTTATGAAATAAAATATTTCTACACGAGAACTTGTTATAATACTTCAGAGAGAACTTTATTAAAATTAAAATTGAACATTCTTGATTTCAGCTTCTTGAAAAATTCCTCCTTGAAATTTTTTAACTTTTTTTAATACATTTTTAGCCTCTTTCAAATCATAGTAAAATCCCAAATAAAGTTTTCCAGTACTTGTGCGAAAAACTCTCCCTTGAAATTCTTGTTTTTCATGAATGAGAGAAGCAGCATATTTGTTGGCATCTTCAGGAGTAAAAGTTCCAAGTTGAATCATGTAATTTGTTTGGTTTAATTTAGGAGGAAATTGGAGATTTTTGGGTATAGAAGAAAAAAACTTATTTTCTTCAGACTCCGAAGAAAGAGGTTCTGAAATTTCCGCTCTTGTTTTTTCAGGAAATGAAGTTTCTGTATCCTCAGAGATATTTTTGAAAGATTGGATTTCGCCACTAGCAAAATCAGCTTCTTTTTGAGAAATTTTCATACCAACGAACATACCAGAAGTAAACAAAAAAACCCCAATTAAAAGAAAATACCAAAAAGAAATCGTAGGAGTAAAATCAAACTTAGGAACCTCTTTGGTCTTTTGAGTGTATAATTGAGAATATTTTTTTTCACGATAAAAATTTCCCGATCGAGATATAGTTTGATTAGGTGTTTCCGTATGCTGTTGATGAAATAGCTTTTTTTTACGAAATTTTTTTGCGTAATCAATATTTTGCATAGAAATACATTATATTTATCGGAAATTCCAAGTTGTACCAATATTTAATTTTCTATTTATGTTTTTGATTCTCAATATCATTTAGAATTATTCTAAATTTATGATTGTCAGAATTTCTATAATAAGAATTAACGGCTTAATAATGAAATTAAATGGAGGAAAAGATGAAAGGAAATTCAGAAGTACTTGAGATTTTAGGAGAAGTTTTGGCAGCAGAGCTAACCGCTATAAACCAATACTTTATACATTCAAAAATGTGCCAAAATTGGGGATATAAAAAAATTGCAGAATACATGAAAAAAGAATCTATTGGGGAAATGAAACATGCAGATAGCGTCATTGAAAGAATACTTTTCTTAGAAGGAACACCAGATTTGCAGCGTTACATGAAAATTCGAGTAGGCACGAATGTAAAAGATATGTTTGAAAAAGATTTAGCTCTTGAATACGAGGCTATTGAGCGATTGAATCGTGGAATTGAAATTTCTACTCGAAATAAAGATAATGGTAGTAAAGAACTTCTAGAAAAAATCTTAGTTTCAGAAGAAGAACATACAGATTGGTTAGAAGCACAACTACACATTATCAAGGAAATAGGAATTGAAAACTATTTGGCTCAACAGTTGGAGTCTTAGTTGAAAAATATTTTCTTGATCTCTAAAATAAAGTTTAAATAATTTAGAAAAAAGGAGGGTTTATGGAATCTACAAAGCCACGATTTTATAAAGAAATGACAGTGGGAGAAGCAATTGCATTGCACCCAGAGGCGGGACTTGTTTTTTCAAGTTACCATTTAGGTGGATGCTCTCACTGTTCCATTAATGAATTTGAAACCATTGAACAAGTTTGTTTGGGATATGGTGTAGAAGTAGATATGTTACTAGATAGCTTGAACAATTTGTTTTCAGACGAAAACGAAGAGTAAAAATTCACCGAGGGCCCTATGGAAGAAATTGAAAACATAGACCTCGGTATAAATCCTTCTAAAATCAATCCTACCGAAGAAAGACTTGCAGCATTAGTTTTAACTTTAAAAAAACACCCTACAGGTTTGAGTTCTTCTAAAATCAAAGAATTACTCCCAAGGTTTTATGATAGCAATCTTGCAGAAGACTCATTTTTAAAAAAATTACAAAGAGACATTGATGCTTTGCAAGAGCTAGGTTTTGTAATTCAAACACTAGGAAAAGAAGGACAAAAAAAAATTTATAAATTAGAAACCCCCATTGAAGTAAGTAAAGTTCAATTTACAAGAGAGGAGCTTGGTATTTTGTCCATTGTATTTTCACAAGAAAGTTTAGAAGAGCTAGAATACAATTTGTATACTGCTTTTCAAAAAATTTTTCATAAAAACATGAATTATTTTCCGTTTCAAGTGAAACTCAAAGATTTACAGCAAACAGAAGAAAATAAAAAAATTTTAGAACAAATCCTTTTGGCTATTCGAAACAAAATACCTCTAAAAATTACCTATTATAAAAATTTTATTGAAGAGAAAGTAGAAAAAGAAATTGATCCAATCCATATAACGAAAAGAAATCATATAGATTCTTATCTAATTGCTTATGATAGAAAAGAGAAACAACGTAAACGATTTCATCTTTCAAAAATATTAAAATGCCAAGAAATTTCCTCTGTATTTCTATTCAATTACTCTATTTCCGAAGATGATAAAAATTATCATGCTCTTAATTTTAAAATTCATGAACCAATAGAAATTACTCTTAAAGTAAATCCTCAAAATGAATGGAAGTTAAAAATATTTTTAGAGCCACATCCATTTATAAAAAAAGGAAATGAGTATGTTTTAAAGGTAACTAACCTTCCAGCTATGTTTTCGTTTATTTGGAGATATGAAGATGTAGTTTTAGAAATGTCTCCAGAATCTTTATATATGGAATATAAAAAATATTTACAAAAAATTCTTAAGTTATATGAGGATGAAGAAGATGTTTAATTTAAACTTTCTTGTGAAGTTAGTTCTATAAAAGGAATTTTGACTTGAAAAATAGTTTTGTTTGGTTCACTTGTAAAAGTAATACTCCCGTTTATTTTTTCAATAATTTTTTTACAAATATATAATCCTAGGCCTGTACCGTTTCCATCCTTTTTAGTACTAAAAAATGGTTCAAAAATTTTATTATGAATTTCAATGGGTATCCCTTTCCCGTTATCTTCAAAGGATATTATAATAAAATTATCTTCTAATTTGGAACTAATTTTTAAGATTCCTTTTCCATTCATAGAATCAATTGCGTTATTGATGAGATTAATCCAAACTTGATTTAAACTTCCTTTATTCCCCATAAAAGGTTCTCTTGCATTCCACTCTCGAACCACTTCAATTCCTGATTTGATTCTGTTTTGGTTTAAAGTAAGAATAATTTCAATTTCTTTAGATAAATAAACCGATTCTAATTTATCATCTACTGGATCAGAAAGATATAACCTTAGAGATTTCAAAACAGTATTTGCTTTTTCGCCGGCAATCTGAATAATTTGATTTGTCTTCTTTACCTGACAAAAGAAATGTAAAATTTTTATTATGTGTGATATATTTTCATAAAATAGGAGCTCTTGTATTTTGGGTTTAGAATAATCTAAACCAATTTCAAAAAGAATTTCTATATCTTCTTTACTCAAGAAAGGATTTTTTTGTAATTGACTTTGAATGTACTTTTTATCACTTCTTGTAATTGGAGTATTGTTATCTTTCATGAATTCTCTGCATTCATTGAGCAAGTTCATAATAAGTTGAAATTCACTATCCTTTAATTGATATAATTGTTTTAAAGTTGGAATACAAGTATTTTCAATAAAATCTTTTTGAACATAACTAGATGAAATAATTGCTCCAATAGGGGTATTTAATTCATGCCCAATAGCGGCAGAGAGTTGTCCGAGTGCTGCTAATTTTTCACTTTGAATTAAATATTTTTGTGTATTAGAAAGTTCCTCTAATGTTTTTTGCATTTTTAAATTCATTTCTAATAAACTTTCATTTGCTTGTTTGAGCTCTAAGGTTCTTTGACTTACTTTTTCTTCTAATTCCTTATTTAAAATTTCTATGATAGTTTTCGTTGTATAAGATTTTGTCACATCAAAAACGGTAAATAAATATCCAGATATAGAATTTTTATCGGAATACAATGGAGTTATAGTTAAATCAACTCTGCATTTGCTTGTATCTTTTTTAATAAAATTACATTCTTCGCGTTTGGGACAATTTTCAGTAATATCAAAAACTAAGGAATTGAAAAGAAATTCAAAATTTATATTCTCTTTAGAACTCTCATTATTCAACTCTTCAAAATCAAAAAAAGAAATAATGTTGACCTTGTTTATAAGCTCACTGGGAGTATAACCAAAAATATTTTGAGCTCCTTTATTAAAAGATTTTATGATTCCTTTATGGTTAGTTACTATAAGTCCTACACTTATGACAGATTCTAAAATGTTTTTTAAATTTCTGTTTAGACTTTTTAATTTCTTTTCAGCAATTCGTTTTCTTGCGTTTTCTTTTTGTAGTTTATAGAAACTAATTTTAGTTACCGAAAAAATAGCTAGGACTATAAAATAAATCGTAATAAGAAAAATTTCTATTGTAAAAAGCCAATCTAAATTATTTGATTGAAAATCCTTTACTACAATTTTCAAAGGATCAAAATACATATACATTATAGTCAGTAAAGAAAGAACAGTAATGAGTAATCCCACTCTAGTATCAAGCACTAAGTAACTGAAAAGTATTGGGAAAAGGTAAAAATATGGGATAGGAGATTGAACTCCTCCAGAAGTGAAACTAAGGTATGTTAAAACAATCCAATAAATTAAAATAGAAGTCCAACCTGCATGACTCACGCTTTTCTTTTTTAAAAAATACGTTGATAAACCTATTGCAATTATGGTTGCTATGTGAATAAAAAGCCACCTGTAAATATGATTTGGATTTATAAAATACAAAGGAACACAGAGAATACTTATGGCGGCTGTAATTAAATTGATTTTAGAGGCAATATAAATTTTTTCTTTATTGGAAAAAAAATTTATGACATTAAAGAAAATTGGAATTTTCATAGAAATGTATTTTAAGGGTTTTTCACTAATTGCCTGAATTAATCACTAGTAAAATAAAAATAAGAAATAGGATTATAAATTCAATCCGAAAATAAAAATAAATGCTGATTAGAATTACAATTTTTCTCATTTCTTTTGGTTACCTTTTAAATGGGATCATTTTAAGGTTCTTTGATTCAGAACAAGAAAATGATCTCCCTCTTAGGATTTTGTTTTTTATTTTTGGAGTTGTAATTAGCTACTATTTAAAAACAGATAACAAAACTTTAAAGTTAAATTTAGAAAAACTCTCACATGTATTTTTCTTAATTGTTTCTCATCATGCTATTTATAAGTGTTATAAAACCAATTTTGAACCTCATCATTTGGCAGTTAGTTTTGCAATTTTTTTAATTGTTGCCAACAGTATTCATCATCAAACTTTCCTATTGTTATATGTTGTATTTTCTATAGTGGGAAATTTGGTAAGTTCTATTTTAGTTATGAAAATATCTAATTTTTATACCTATTTTAGTATTCTTTTAATCAGTTATGTGAGTTCTTATTGGTTGCTTTTAAAAAAGTTACAAAAAGATGAGTTTTTTTTGCTCTCTAATCAGGAAATAGAAAAAATCATTCAAGATCAAAAAGATGGACTAATTATTACAAATGAAAATTTAGAAATGCAATACTTTAATGAATATGCAAAAAAATATTTAAATATTGGGTTTGATGAAGATTTTTTAATTGGTTCCAAAATTGTGCTTCCTGTTCCCGAAATAGAACAAAAACTTTCCAATTCTTATAGAGTAGAATTAAAAGGAGATTCTCATATTGAAGTCAAATATATAAAAACTGAATATCTCGGTGAACTTCACTATTCTATTCTTATTAAAGATATTACTTCAGAAGTTAGAAAGAAAAGAAATCAAGAAGAAAAATTTTTTTTACAAGAAAGAATTTTAAACAATTTTCCAGAAGGAATTGTATTTTTAGATAACGAAGGAATAGTACGATATGTAAATCCAGAGGCGCTTAAATTATTAGAATTAGAATATGAAGAACTAATGGGAGAATTCTTTTTAGAAAAAATTCATTCAACTTCTGCAGAGGGCACGAGTGTAGAAGAAGAAAACTTCCCTATGAGGGTCACTTATACAGAAGGAACTCCATGTCACGTAACGTTTGATTTATTTTGGAGAAAGGACGGTTCTTTCTTTTTTGTGGAATACAAGGCTAATCCTGTTTATAATGAAAACAATGAACTAAAAGGAGCTATCCTTGTGTTTAGAGATGTAACTAAAAGAAAAGAAAAGGAAGATGCAGACAAACGTTATGCGGATGAATTGCTTTATTTATCAAATTCTTCTACAAAATTATTGGAAATTTTTACAGAAAATGAACTGTATCGTTTTATTTCTTCTCAAGTCAGTGAACTATCTCAGAACGCTCCCGTTATAGTAAATAGTTTTGATCCAATTTTAGAAATTTTTAGAACTCGTACTACTTTTGGTTTTGATAAATATATAGGAGAGGTCTATAATAAAATTGGAAGAGATTTAAAAGATATAATTTATAAAGTAGAAAAAGAAAATCTCTTAGCTTATCAACTGAACAGATCTGAATCCATCATAGAACTACCAAAAGGACTTTATAGCATTCAGTATGGAAATTGGAATCAAAAAATATGTACTGAAATCCAAAATATTCTTGAATGTAAAAAAATTTATATAGCAGGACTAAGCTATAGAAATATTTTCTTAGGAAATATAATTATTTTTCATAATAAAGATTTTTTAGAAACAAGGTCTACTTTAGAAATATTTTTAAACCAAGCAAGTATAAACCTATATCGAAGAACTTTAGATAAAAATCATTTAGAAAATTATTTTCGTTTTGATCCTCTTATTCAAGAAACAAAAGCTTTTTATTGTGAAATTCGTATAGATGGAACTATACTTTTTATAAACCCTGCTTTAGAAAAAATCTCTGGATACTCTAAAGAAGAAGTTTATGGTGAAAATTGGTGGAATATTTTTCAAAAAGGAATGGAATATATGGAAATTCAGGACTTTCTGAAAAGTTTAAAACAAGCCCCTATTTTAGGAACAGAAAGTGCCATTGTCACGCGACGTGGCTACCAACTTTTTGTAAAATGGGACTGGATTTATAAAAATATTCAAGAAATAGGGGAAGAGTTACTAGTTGGATTAGGTCTAGAAGTTCGAGTGTAAAATGAAATTTTTTTGGATTTGTTTTGGAGTGTATTTCCTAATTCAAATTTTATTGACAGGGTATTTTCTTTGCTTGTTTGCTCAAAAATTTTCAAAGAACAATTTGCTACTCAAAATGAACTTTGGAATTTTTTTTCTACCCTTATTTTGTTTCTTTGGTAAAAATATATTTCTTCACTTAAAAAAAGAATTTGGAAAAGATGAGGTAGAGCTAGAAGTCAAAAAAATTTTTTTCTTTATAAACCCTTTCTATCTGTTTTTAGGTAGAGTTCAAATTTTTTTTCTAAAAGTTTGGAACTCAAACATAAAAGTTACAAGTTGGATTCCTTCTCAAGAAAAAATTTCTTGGCTTCCCCCTCCCAGCAAAATTAAAATTAAAAGGGGTAGCATAAGAAATGCTAATTTAATTTTTTTAGAAAAATCTAAATTGCCTCATTCTAAAATTCAAATCAATGATATTATTCTTTTGAATTCGAACTTTGATTTAGCATATCCAACACAAATCTTTTTTTTTAGTAAATATATGGATTTAAAAATTGGAACCGGAACAGTTAAAACAGAGCTTTGTTTTCCTAATCAAGGCTTTTTAAAAATTAAAAATGTAAAATGGAGTGATTTAATCAATCTGGGAGGAATTTCTATTCAAGGGCTAGGTGGGGAAATTGACTTACACGCTAACTATAAAAATTTTGAAAATACAACTCTCCTAAGGGGAGTATTTGGTAAAAAAGAAAAATTAGAAATCAGTCAAAATGAGAGTAAAAACCAAAGGTTTGCCTTTGAATTTTCTATTGAATGGGAAAAATTTCATTTACCTTTGGATTTAGGAATTTATAATTTAATATATATGATTTTCAAAAATACAATTATGACTGGAATATTAAAAGTTACTCTTTTTCCTATTTTAGATTTTCTTGAAAAAATAATTAAACATGATACATAAGTTACTCTACTTTTTACTATTGGTTAGCTTACCTGTGTTTGGGTTAGATACAATTCAAGTAGATGAATTCACCCAAGAAATTAACATATCTAAGAATTTAGAGTATTATTTAGATGAATCTAAA
>CALDSP010000008.1 GCA_937924465.1 uncultured Leptospiraceae bacterium | reverse complement strand
TCTTCCTTTCAAAGTCCCAGTGATTGGGAAGAATTATGGAAATTAGGAGAAAAACTTATTAAGTCCCAAATTGATTTGTGTTTTTTGGTTACAGAAAATGTTTCTGTTGAATTGGTAAAAAAACTCTCTCAAAATTTTCATGCAAATTGTATAGTTTTAAAAGATAAAACTGCTTTTTCTTTAGCTTTAACAGAAATTATAGATTTTTATTTTTCTGAAATATCTTTACAGATTGAACCTATACAAGAAGTGCAATTCCAAGAATTTCCTCTTCCAAACTTGAATTTAGCCAATTCAACTGAACCTAAAAAAGAAAAAGTTGTAAAGCCATTTGAATTTAAAAAAATCAAAAGAGAAGAGTTATTATAGTCAATTTTTAATAGAAGTTAAAATTTTTTCTATTTGTTTTTTTGTTTTAGAATCTTTCTTATATAAAATTTCTACACGGTTTTCTTTTTCTGTATAAATCAAAAGCCCTGTACCTTTTTCTCGAAATTTTCCTTTTTCGTTTTCTTTTGTTTTTGAAATTCTCTCAAAAAGTTTTTCTATTTCTTGTTTTTGTTTTATAGTAAGTTGTATTTTTTTGGGATCTCCTCCACTGTAAAAGCCGCTAGAACTTTCTATTGGAAGAATTGGCTTGTAGCTGAAATGAGTTTGATCTAGTTGGTATTGATTTCCATTTCCATCTAAATAAACAAAATTAGGATAAGCAAGAAGAGAATAAGAAAAAACTAAGAATAAAAAAACTTTCGTAATTTCAAATTTAAAGTTTAATTTCACACTTTTATTTGTTTAGAATCAAAACAAAAACGTTGCGCGCCAATTGACGCACAACGTAAAACTTTTATTTAAAAGTCTGGAGAGTCAAAAGCAGAGTCATTTGTAGTATTTTTTCCACCACTTCCATTTCCCCACTGCTCTTTAGAGGTAATTCCTGTTCCAGTAATTAAATCTAAATTTCGAATAGCTTGTGCTGTAAAATTTGCATAGTATCCATCTCCTGGGTCACTACTTCGAACTGTATTTTTAAGTTTTACTTGTACGGTTGCCCAGCTAGAGTCATTTGGCTTTTCAATAGATTCTAAGACTGCTTTACTATTACTAAAACTATAAAAAGCGGGATTTTTTATGTTTGCAATATAGTAAAAGTTTTTTACTTCGTTATTTGGCTGTGTTAAAAGAATTTTATCAAAGCAACTTCTCAAAGTAGCAGCACTCGAACCTTCTGGAGTTGTTGGGTTTGGATTGGAAGGAGGTGTAAGTGAATTACTACCTGTGCAAACGAAATTGATGGTGCTTAAATTGCTGGAAATTCCATAAAGCAGCCAATCTGTCCACACCTCAGAAATGTTGGCTACATCTTCATTGTTGAATACACTTGTAGAAGTGTTAGTATCTAAAGGTAAGGCTAAATTGATAGCTGCTCTTTCTGTACTACCTGCCGCAGAAAAGAGATAGACTCTTCCAGCAGATGGAATTGTTGTATTTCCAACAGTTCCCGGAGTAAAGTTATTAAGTGAAATTCCACCATCTATAGTTGAAATTCCATTTTCTTCGTTTACAAAAAAATGAGCATTTTCAATTTCATTTCTATCTGAAAGAAATCCATTTAAAATTACGGCAGAACTTCTCTTTTTTGTTTGTCCATCGTAGCGAAAGGTTACATGAGCTTTATAAGTTGTATTATTAGAATTTTTTGATAAAACCCAGATTTGTCCCTCTACTTCTCCATTGACCCCACCATCTTTAAAATCAATTTCAATTGCTTTCTGATTTAAGTAAGGGGCAATTGCTCCATTGTACCAAACTTCTAAATGTTTTCCACCATTTCGCAAAGTAGATTTTCTATAACGATACTTAGCGGGTTGATCATTCCAAGTAGAAGTACCTTGTAAAGTAGTATTGACATCTCCCACTTTTCTAAGTTCAACGACTAATTTAGCAATACTTTCTAAAATATTACGGTTTAGTTTCAATGCATCTCTTACAGGTTGGTAAATTTTTGGAAGGTCTGCATATTTGCTATCTCCAACTACAGATTGTTTGAGAGCTTTTGTGTTTGATGAACTAGAGGTTAGACTATCTGGAATACAAGCAAAGCCCTCAAAACTACTATTGCACAAAAGTCCAAGACTTTGAGAAGAATTTGCAATTGCTAAAGCTGCAAGTAAATTGCGATTTTTGTTTTTGTCTTCGTTATCCTTTTTGAAGGCGTTGCAATTTATGATAAACATAACTAACGCCAAAAAACCAACTAAAATTTTCTTCAACATACATTCCTCCATTTAGTAATTTTCATAGTATGACCTTCAAATTTTGTAAATAAATTTTTATCTTTATTAAATTTTTGTTACTAATTTATTTATATTTTATTCTTGAAAGCTAACTTACGAAAGTAAATATGCCTTAAAGAAATAAAATTAATTTTAAAAAAACAATTTTTTTGCAAATTTTTCATGAAATCAAAAAATATAAAAAAATAAATAAAAATGATTTTAATTAAAAAAATTTTACTTTTTATATTGCTTAGTATTTTCCTTTCTGTTCCGCTTTTTACACAGGAAGAATTAGACAAAAAAGATGTTTATGAAAATTACTATATTGAACCTAAAAGTTATGGAACAGAGCGTTTGCTCCCTCCTCCTGTTTATGCAAGGACGTTGAGTGAAACAAATTATGAGACATTAAAAGATTTAAATTGGATTGATGCTGGAATAGATTATAGAACAAGGTACGAATACAGAGAAAATGATCTACGCAGAGAAGATAGTAGAACAGATAGACCCCTTCTTCTTCGAGCAAGAGGATTTGTTGCTTTAAAAGAAAAATTTGATCCATTTCGCATAACATTAGAAGTGGAAGATGCTCAAAGACAATTTAGCAAATACAAAATAGACAGTCGAGACTACAACCGAGCAGAACCTATCAATGCCTTCTTCGAGTTGTATTATAGAAATGGACTAGGTACAAATCGTCCATTTAGTATTCAATACGGAATTATGTCTTTTGAACTTTTAGATAGACGTTTAATAGGTTCCAATGAATGGAGAAATACTACCAATACTTTCCAAGGTTTAAGAATGAGTCTTGGAAAAGATCAAAACAATTGGAGTGTAGAGATTCTAGTTTTACAGCCTTTGGAAAGAATTCCAAATGAATTTGATAAGCGAGTTCGAAATCAAATTTTTGGTGGAGTCATTGGGCATATTCGGAACTGGTCTGAAATTTACAATAGAACCATTTTATCTTGGACTTAAACAATCTAAATTAGAACAAGTCAAATGGAATCCTCAAAAATTAGCTTTTGAGCCAAATAATCGTGTTGGGCGTGAAATACATACATGTGGTTTACGAGTTTATGGAGTTTATAAATGGGGATTGGATTTTGATATATCCACAGTGACACAATTTGGGGTCAATGACATACAAAAAGAGGAACGCCACGAAGCTTATGCTTTTACTTATGATATGGGATATACATTTAAACATAATTGGAAACCTAGATTGGGTTTTTTTTATGGCTATGTTTCTGGGGATAGAAATCCAAATGATAGAACTAATCAAAGGTTTGAAAGACTCTTTGGTTTTGCAAGACCTTGGTCTAGTAATGATTTTATACAAATGGAAAATGTAAAGACTCCCAAAATTGTTTTAGAGTTTGAACCAATTCAAAAAGTAAAAATAGATACTGCTGTAATTTGGTTTCATTTAGCAAGCCCTACAGATAGATGGAATGTTACAAGTCTTAGAGATAAAACCGGAAACAGTGGTACGTTTATGGGTTTTGAATATAATTTTAGAATTCGTTTTCCTATTTTTTCTAGATTAAAAGCCAACTTGGGTTATGCCTATTTTGAGGCTGGAGAGTTTACAATAAAAACCTCCGGAAGAGATAAGGTTTCAAACTTTTTATATGCAGAATTTACAGCACAAATTTTTGAATGAAGATTTATATTTTATTTACTCTCAAAATTTCCTCTAATAATTCTTCTTCCGGGTATCCCAAAATTGTTTGTTTTTCATTTTCCTCGATGTTCATTTCTATATAGTTTGTGTCCTGATTTTGATAGTTAGAATCATTTTAAAATACTCATGTTAATATTTAAAAATTTTTTTAAAATATAAAAAATTAGTTATTTTTTTTGTTTACATAATAATCGGAAAATAAAAAACTCTCATGTAAGAATTCCTGGAATTAGCAACTTCTTATAATTATAATTGCCAAATTAAAATCGGAAAACAA
>CALDSP010000007.1 GCA_937924465.1 uncultured Leptospiraceae bacterium | reverse complement strand
AAATTGAATGATTCTATTTTAAAATCCATCCACGATCTTGAGAAAGGGTTCGAAAATTTCGTACAACTCAAACAGGTTTATGAAGAAGTTACTAAACAGTCTAAGGAAATGGAAAATATTTCTAATCTCATATCAGACATTGCAGATAGAGTAAATCTCTTGTCTCTCAATGCTTCTATAGAAGCAGCAAGAGCAGGTGATTCTGGTAAAGGATTTGCAATAGTTGCACAAGAAATTTCCAAACTCTCTGACTTAACTACAAATTCTACAAAAAATATCAAGCATATATCCAAATCTATTCTTCGTTCTATTACTCAAAGCAATGAATATATTCAAAAAATTTATGATTTAGTCTATAATCTTAAAGAAAACTTTAAGACAATTAGTTCCAATTTAAACAATACTGCCGATCTTCTAGCCTCAACAAAACAAAAGTTTCTTTTTCAAAACGAAACTTTTGAAAACTTAGAAAAAATAAGTTATACTCTAAAGGAATTATCTCAAACCCAAGTTCAAAAAATCAAAGAAGTTGAAAGTATAAAAGAAAACACTCAAGAAGTTTTATCTAAAGTTGAATTTTTAATTAATAAATTTCAATTTATGGAAAAGTTCATGGAAAATCAAATAAAACAAATTTCTGAAAACTTACAAAGTCTTATATATTCTCAAAAATGAAAACGTTCTTATTTCAAATTTTTTTTATTCTTTTATTAGGACTAGGTATTTTTTTATTCTATAGTTATAACGCTAAAACAATTCTTTCAAAAGATGGAGAAAAGTTTTCCAAAAATTTTTCAAATTCTCTGAATCAAAAAAATTTCCTTGTTTTCTCTGGTTTTTTTGGATGTAGTACTATATGTCCAAAAAGTTTTGAAATAGCTAAACAAATTGGTAAGTCTTTTTCTAAACAAGAGTTAGAAATTATTTTCTTAAATACAGATCCTCTTATACAAGAAGAGGATTTTCGAAAATTTTGCAAAGAAATTTTTGCAAGTAGAGTAGAATGCGTTTTCCCTCAACAAGATAATTTTCAAAATTTTTTTCGAAATCTAGAACTTCCAATCTATACAACCAAAGAAGGTTTTGAACATTCAGCAAATTTTTTATTATATCGAGCTCACGATAAAATACTATTCTCTTTACAAAATCCAAACATTAATGAAATAAAAAAAATTCTTTCACTTTAAGCTTTGAAGAGATTTTTCTAATGCTTCTTTGCCTCCTTCGTAATTTATATAAATTACACAATCACAGGTGCTATATTTTTCTCCAGTGCCCGTAGGACGGCAGTAAGCAAGTTCAGATTTTTTTGAGTCAAAAAATGAGTCTTTTGCCTTTTTTAAAAATGCCGAATCTTGGGCAAATTTTGGATTTACAGATAAAATAGCTTGAGTAATTAGTTTATCGTGATTATCCTTGAGAGCAGAGATTTTACAAGTGCTTTCCATAAAACTATGAGAGTCTACTTCTATAGCTCGGGAAAGAGCTTTTCCACCAGCCACCATATAAAAATATTCTAGTTTTTCTTCTTTGGAAAGATTTACTGGATTTTGAATTTTATTTGGACTGACTCCCCATCCACTATACCCCCAAACTAAATCGTGTGGATTGATTTCGGAAGATGTCTTGCATCCAAATGTATTGAATATAATAAGAATGAAAAGAAAAAATTTCATGACTACTCCTAGATTAAATGTTTCATGACCTCTATTGTAGCATTTGACTGGTTCAAGGTATAAAAATGAATTCCTTTTATTCCATTTGCTAATAAATCTTGACACTGTAAAATTGTAAATTCTAGACTTTTCTTCAGAAATTCTTCTACATTGTATTTCAAGGTCTCTAAGTCTTGTAAAAATTGATTAGGAATTTCACAATTTGCTAGCCCTTTAAATTTTTCTATTTGAGAAAAACTTGTAATTGGCATAATTCCGGGGATAATAGGAACAGAGATCCCGACTTTGGTAGTTTGTTCTAAAAAATCATAAAATTTTTTGTTTGAAAAAAATAATTGAGTAATTAAAAATTCAGCTCCTGCATCTACTTTTTTTTTTAAATTTTGGATATCATCGTTTAGAGTGGGGGAGTCGGGATGTTTTTCGGGATAACATCCCCCTGCAAGACAAAAAGGAAATTGTTTTGCCTTTATAAATTGAATTAATTCTGTTGCATTTTTAAATCCATTTGGATGAGGCACAAATTTTCCACTTCCTTTGGGAGGATCACCACGTAACGCAATTAAGTTTTGAATTCCTTTAGATTGAATGACGCTCAACGTATTTTTGATTTCTTCTTTTCCAACTCCTACACAGGTATAATGGCACATGGTCGTTATGTGAAAGTCTATTTGAATTGTTTCACAAAGTTCTATTGTTTTATCTTTGGTAGAACCACCAGCCCCATAAGTAACGGATACAAAAGCTGGATTTAATTTTTGTAGTTCCAATACTGTAGCTTTTAATTTTATTTCTCCTTCCTGTGTTTTTGGAGGAAAAAACTCAAATGAAAAAGTTGGTCTTGTAGAATTTTTATAAATCTCTATAATTTTATTCATAAGTTTATATTTTAACTAAGACACAGAAGAGCCAGAATCATTGCCCTATCTTTTTTACATTCACCCAACGCTTTTGCAACAAGCATGCCGGGTTTTAATCTGTTAGGATCTGCTTTTACCGCATGCCCACCAGTAAGCCCAGAAACTAGTAAGTCTCCCGGAAAAATTGCTCCATCCATTGCATCCACATGCAAATAAACCAAACCAGAAAAAGCAACAAGAATTAAATCATTTCCAAACTTTTGTTCCCCTAATACAATAGATGAAGTATCCACACAAACACCCAAAACCTTTGTAGAGTAAGAAGTTCTAGAACGTGCAACACTTCCTTCTTTCTCACTTGCTACAACTATATCTCCATTTTGAATAATATCTCCACTTTGAATTTTAAATTGCTTTGCAAAACAATCTAAACCTTTTCTATTTAAAATTCGAACTGTGCCTCTAAACTCGGACTCTCCTGTTGCAAGAATTGCTTTTCCAGAACCAGAAATCTCTTTGCGTTTATATCCCTCACCATTTGCGTGAATTGCATAATTTCTTGAAGATACAAAAATTCCTCCAAAACCTTTCTCTGAAAATCCTGCAACTCCTGCACTGTCTTCCTCTATGCCTTTTGCTAGTCCTACAACTCCCAAGTCTTCTCCATTTCCAATCACTCCATCATCAATTCCAATTCCTACAACTCCACCTCCACCCTTGGATTGATTGCGTCCATAAATCACGCCGTGCTGTTTTGTAGGAAGGGTAATATTTTTCCAAGCTGAAGAAGTAGAATCCACAATGTGAATTAAACCTGTATGAGAATCGTAAGAATGAGTTTTATCTGCATACTCATGGGAATGGGGTAGGGGAACACGAGCATCACTCAAACGCGGATCATCTGATTGAACTGCTCTCAAGGGTTGGGTTGCTCCATGTCTTGCGAAAATAGAAATTCCATAAGAATCCTCCGTTGCGTGTTTTAAACGTTCGTCATTTCCTTGCACTACAACACCTTCTTTATTCTCTCCTGAATGAGCAAGTTCCACAATTCCGGGGTATTCCGTTGTCGCACAACGTAAGCGTTTATCATTCCCTTGTACAGCGGCTAAAGGAGATTCTTCTCCGTTATGCGCGAAACGTAAGATTCCTTCTGTTTCGGTTGTGGCTTTTCTTAGCCGAGGATCATCTGCGGTGATTACTTTGTTTGGAGAATCCTCTCCCAATTCAGAAAGGATCACTAAGCCATAATTTTTGGTTGTTGCTTTTTTGAGCCGGCTATCATTTCCTTGAATTACTACTCCGGGACGGGTTTCTCCATCTTCGGCAAGTTCTACAATTCCTTTGGATTCCGTAGTAGCTGCTTTTAGTCTTTCATCATCTCCTTGTACTACTACACCTTTTCGATCTTCCCCGTTACGCGCTAATCTCACTAAACCATAATTGAGCTCTGTAGCATTTTTTAAACGTTTATCGTTCCCTTGCACTACAACACCTTCTCGATCCTCTCCGTCTGTGGCAAGTTCTACAATTCCTTTAAATTCAGTAGTAGCATCTCTTAGCCTTCTATCATTTCCTTGTACTGCAACTCCTGCGTTAGTTTCTCCATCTGCCGCTAAACGAACCAGTCCCGAACGAATCACAGAAGCATAGGGAGGAGTTTCATTGATAATTTTTTTCTTAGATAAAGAAAGATAGTCGGGAGCCGCATAAATCTCTAACTCTATAATTTGAGAACAAAATTTTTTGTTTATGTTGGGCTTGCTATTAGACATTACTAACTTAAAAAATCTCATATTCGTTGGGAAAAACTTCCATTTGTACCACACACCTGGTTCAGCAATAAAATTTGGTTCTTCATGAAGTTGATGCCATGCTAGATCATCTTCACTGTAGTAAAAATAAAACAAATCAGGAAAATTAGTCTCTGGAGAATTTTTAGAAAGTATACGAATTTCATCCACACGATTCACTGAACCTAAATCAACCAGCAAATATTCTTCTGAAGGAGAAGGCTTTTCTTTAGATGACCAACCATAATCTGGTCTTTGATCAACAATGTTTTCTTTTACCCATAATCTATCTAATTCAGAGCTCGCTTGAATTTTTTCTATACCCGAGATTTGTAATTTAAAATTTTCAAATGCTAATCGATACTTTCCTTCTGGAGATTTTTTAGTAAATTTCGTAACCAATTTTAAATAATTGGTTGTGATCATTGGAAAATTCCAACGACAATGTCGCTTTCCTCCTTTGGTATAGTTATACTCTTTTATGATTGATTCCCAAACTTTTCCATCTTCAGAAATCTCAAAACGAAAAGTGTCAGGTAAAAATTCTAACTCTTTTTCTAAACCATCATACTGAATTGAATTAAAAGAGGAATTTTTTTCTAACTGAAAAATAATACTGCAAACATTAGGTTCAGAAGATTCTTCTTGATAAGAATGAAGAACTCCATTATTCAATTCAAAAACCCCATTGCCTTGTATAAACTGAATATAGACGTTTGATAAATGGCTAATTCTTACGGATTG
>CALDSP010000006.1 GCA_937924465.1 uncultured Leptospiraceae bacterium | reverse complement strand
TGAAGAAGAGTGGAAAAAATTTGAAGAAGAAGAACTTGAATTGGACTTGCAACCAATTGAAGAAGAAACCGACCAAGAAATTTCTAATTTACCTCCGGGAGAGTCCTATGAGAGGGCTTTTTTTATTCAAAAAGAAGGACCAAATCCGGGAAGGCAGTTTGTTATTTATAAAGATGAGATTATTATAGGAAAAGATCCTAAGAGTGATCTCATATTACTAGATTCTACAGTCAGTCCTAGACATGCTAAAATTCGAAGAGTAAATAAAACGTATTATATTTTTGATTTAGTTTCAGAAAGGGGAGTACTTGTAAATGGAAAAAAATTATTGAAACCTCGTCCTTTGTATGATTTTGATGAAATACGCATTGGTAAAGTATTATTATTATTTAGAGGAAATTAATGGAATACGATTCAGAGTTTTTAGAGAAGAGAAAGTTGGAGGGTTATCTAACTCCGAAAGCAGAGGTTAGAGAAATTGCAGGTAAAGGAAAGGGAATTATAGCTATAGCACCCATCAAGAAAGGAGAGATTGTAAGTATAACCGGAGGTGTAATTATTCCTGTCTCTGAATGGGAAAATTTTCGGGAAAGTTATGGAGACTATGCCTATTTTATAGAAGAGGAATTTTTAATTGCTCCTTTAGATCCAAAAAATCCTACTGATGAGTGGAGAATGAATCATTGTTGTGAACCAAACTGCGGAATAAAAGGACAAATTGTAATTGTTGCTATTCGGGATATTGAAGTAGGAGAGGAGCTTTTGTATGATTATGCTATGACAGAGGTAGATCCAAATTATGAATTTAACGTTGTGTGTCATTATTCTTCCTGCAGAAAAATTATAACAGGAAATGATTGGAAGAAATCAGAATTACAAGAAAAATATAAAGGATATTTCTCTTTATTTATTCAAGAAAAAATAGAGAAACAAAAGTAATTACATAATTGCGATGTTTATTTCTAACTGCCCAATTTTTGAATAAAGATTTAAAGAAAGAGTAGTAGTTTTCTTGAATTGCAAATTGGAAGATTTTACCTCTATAACTGTAGGTGTAGTAATATCTACAAATTGTCCGTTAGAGGCAAAAATTCTTAGAGCATTTCCAGTAGTCATGTTTCCAATTTCTCCAATAATATCTTTATATTCTTCTCGAAGAGATTGTTCATCTAAACCTGGCATAAGTATTCTTGCCATTTTAAAAGCGGCGTCAAAGTTCAAACTATAAACAATTTCTCCTTTATATGAACCTACCACTCCAATTATAATAGCTACTTCGTACGAAGGAGTTGGGGAGTCTCGAATTTTTAATTTTCCTCGAATGAGTTCAATTTGCAAAGTATCTTTAAAAACTAAAGATGCTGCCTCAATGAAAGGATTGACAAATTCAGCTTTTATTTCCATTTATTCAACTCGCTTGTCAAATTTTCGGTAAAGTGGATATTTAGATGCTATAGATTGTTTGATTTCTTCCATAAGAATATATTGGTGCATTTTTTTCATAGAGTCGTAAGATTGCTGTTGTAATTGTTTTTCTTTATTGTCAAAGAAAAAGGTTTTAAACTCTACATAAGCAGTTTTATCTTCTTCCGTATAAGGACCGCCTACATTGCCTTCATCAAAAGGAAGTTCTGTTAAATCTTTGAGAAAGGCTTTGTTTGAGGCAAAACGATAAAACTTAGAGTTTGCTGAGGGTTTTGTTAGCTCTTTCAAACTAATGTTTTTTATCTCCTCTATCTTAGAATCGGTAAGTTGGGAAATTTGTTTAAGTATATCTTTGCTTTTTGAATTTTGTAAAGTTTGGATTTGAGACTTCAGTTGACTTACAAGAGTTTGTTTTTTCTCGGATTTTAACTTATTATAGAGAATGGGTTTTCTTTCTTCTAAACTTGGAAACTCTCCTTTTTCATTCTTGGGAAGAGTTCCTTCTTTTTGACTTTTTTCGTATTCAGTTTGTAGTTCTTCTTCAGTAATTTTAATGTCTTTTTCGACCTGGTTTAAAAGATCTACTTCAGAAAAAGAAACATAGTTAAGATGAAATTTTAAATTCTCTGATTCAACAGAAATGGCTTTAAGGTTAGCAGATTCTTCAAACGGAATAGACAAAAAGGAATAGAGCCCATAAATGAGCATGACATCTTTTCTATATTCGAGAGAGGTTGATTGTAACAAATTTCTATAAATATCTTTTTCAGAAAGTTGTTCTTCCTTGGAATAACCTGCTGAAACAGAAGATTCTTTATGAATTTGTTTTGCTTGTTCAAATAGAAGTTCTTTGATTCTATTTTCAGAGATATCATAGCCAACAGCTTGAGCAATCAGTTTGTTTACTTTTAGTTCTTTTATGGTGTTATAAGCACACTCATTTAAGAGACTAGGGTCCATATTGCTCTGTTGTGATTCTTTGTAACGAGAATAACAATCTCGTTTTGCGGCTTGGAAATAGTCCATTGTGATGGTTTCATCTCCAAATTTTCCAGCAGAGTGAGTATCTTGTCCTGTAAGTAGGCGGTAAAGGCTTTGTTCTGCATCATTGGGAAGAAGAGTAACAATAAGCATAGCCACCAAGATAGTCATAAAAAGTCCTGCAAACCATTTCATGAGTTTATCTTTTAATGTGAGTTCTTCTTTTTCTTCGAATAGCATAGGATTTAATTCATTTCAGTTTTAAATAAGATTTTTTAAATAGATATTTATGTAAAGAAAAAATCTATTAAATTGGCTTTACTTTTTTTATGTTTTCCTAGATAATTATAGTAATGATATACTTGGCGGGTATCCTTATACTTTTGGGAAGCTTTATTTTGCTTTTTACTTTTTTTCAAGAAACAAAACCTACTTCAGAAATGAAAACGAAGAAAAAAAGTTTTCCACAGCAAAAAACAAGTTCAAATTTTGAATTCAAAAAAAGAAAAAGCTACTCTTTTGCAAGTTCAGAAAATTCAAATCATACAGAAACTGATGTCCGAATTCGAAAAGAAAGAGAACTCTTTCCAAAAGAAGAAACTATGATTACAGATCAATCTCCTGTTTTAGAGAGAATTTTTGCAGATGATGTAGAATATGCAGAACTTGTTCAAGAAGGGGAAGATTCAGAAAATTCTCAATCTACTCCAATGGTTCAAGTGAAGGGGATTTTATTTTTGGATTATGCAAGAAAAATTCCAGAAAACTTAAAAAAAAACTCTTATGAGAAATGGAAAGAAGATGCTTTTCTTCACTTCAAGCGGATTGGTTTTGCTGAATTGCAAGAAAATTCTGGAATTGTACAATTTCATATTCCTCAACAAATTGTATATAAACTCATTTTTGATGAAGTTGAACAAATTCTATTCTATAAAAATGCATTTACTTTAATTCCACAAAATCAAGCTCTTCCCATTGCCGTGTTTTTTACTGATCAAATTGATATTTTTAAAGAATACGTTTCTAAAAAGTATTCCTCTATTGAGAATTATATAAAACAGTAATTTTCAGAAACCCAGTTATTTATTCAAACCAAGGATTTATTTTTTAACAAAAGTTCGCTTTTATGCAAACCTTTTTGAGAATTTTACCTTCTTCTCTTGTATGGTAGAAAATGTAACTTATGTATTTAGTGCAGAATTAGAAGGGCTAGAAGCTAGGATTATTCAAATTGAAATGAATATCAAAAAAGGAATTCCACGTTTTCAAATTGTGGGACTTGCTTTGGGTTCTACTCGTGAGTCTGGGGAGAGGGTGCGCATTGCTATGGAAAATAGCGGATTTCAATTTCCCATGATGAATATTTTAGTCAATCTCTCTCCTGCAGGAGTAAAAAAAGAAGCCAGTTGGTTTGACTTAGGAATGACAGTTGCTCTTTTAAAGTTGAGTGGTCAGATTCAATCAAACTTAAATTTTTCTCAAGTTTTGTTTTTAGGAGAGTTAGGTTTAGATGGAAGTATTAAACCCATCAAAGGTTTAAGTAATTTATTGTTATCCAAAACAATCAAACGGTTTCATACTGTAATATTTCCAGAGGAAAACAAATGGGAAGCGTCTGTAAGTGAAAATCTAAAGCTTTTTCCTATTTCTCATTTATCGGAGATTATAGAGATTTTACAAAATTCAGAAAGAGAATTTAAAGAAAAATTTTATTTCCAACCACAAAAACAGAAATTAGGAAAAGTAAGCCTATTCCAAGACCAATTGGTTGCTTTTCGGACTTTAAGTATTGCAGTTGCGGGAAAGCATCATAGTTTGCTGATAGGTTCTCCCGGAGCTGGAAAAACAATGCTTGCTAAAACAATTGCAGACCTACAACCACCTATGAATCGGAAAGAGTTTGAAGAAGTTTTAAAAATTCGATCTCTATACCAAGTCTTACCTCAAAAAGAAATTATGCATTTAAATAGACCTTTTCGTTCACCGCATCATACTTCATCCGATGTTTCTATGATTGGAGGAGGACGGAATATGAAAGTGGGAGAGGTGACCCTATCTCACAACGGAATTTTATTTTTAGATGAGGTAGGAGAGTTTAAACCACAAGTTATACAGGCTTTACGGGAACCTCTAGAAGAAGGAAGAGTGACTCTTTCTAGAGTAAACTATCATTTAACTTTGCCAGCTTCTTTTTTATTTCTTGGTGCAACCAATCCATGTCCTTGTGGTTACTTGGGAAGTACAGAATATGTTTGTAGGTGCTCTCCTATTAAAGTTCAGAAATATCTTTCTAGACTCTCTGGACCTTTTTTAGATAGAATTGATTTTGTAATGAATATACAATTATTTAGTCACAAACGTGAAAAGATTTTAATTTGTTTAGATGAGATTTATGAAAAAATTGTAAAAGCAAAAGAAATTCAAGAAAGACGTTACGCGAATACCGAATATAATTTTAATGGAGAACTCAATGGACGTCACGTGGAACTTTATTGTGAAACAACACAAAGTGCTAAGAAAGTAGTTGATAAATTGTTACACAATCCAACATTAAGTTTAAGAAGAATATCTAAATTACAAAAAATTTCAAGAACTATTGCAGATTTAGATCAATCTAATTCAATTGATGAAGTTCATGTGCTTGAAGCATATCAATATATGTCTCAAGAAAATTTTTTTTATAATTTAGCGGCTTGACTTATATGAAAAATAAAAAGATTTGTTGTATAAATCTATGTTTAGAACAAAAAACATTCCCAAGAAAGAAGATATTTTTTCTCTTTTAAATTTTTTCTCTCAAAGATTAGGAATTGAATTAGATACTTTATTTGCTATGCAGTGCATTGAACAAGCATATAAAGATTTTGGAGAAATTACTTGGAATAATTTTGGTTTATGGATGAATTTTTTAGGAGAAAAAATTGGTATTTTATTTTCTATTCAAAAAGATACTATTAATAGTATAATAGATGGCGTCAGTAGAAAACGTCCCAAGGTTGTACTAATAGAATTTGAAGGTCATGATGAATGGTTTGCCATTCAAGAAAAAAAATTCTTTTATGTTTCAGTTTTGTTTGTAAATCATCCTACCCGAGAGTTAAAATATCCAATTCGTAAACTCAAGCAAAGATTTACTCAGCACAATGCAGATCATTTGGTAGTGTATATATCCGCCGAACCTATAGAAATGTTTTCTACAGGTTTACATGGGATAGATCATCCCAATTATTATGATAGAATAAAATCTTTAATTCGTTTAGAGATTTCTGATATTTGGGTAATTACTTTTTATTCAATTGCAATTGTAGTTTTATCTTTAGTGATTCCTGTTGGAACACAGTCTTTAGTAAATATTTTAGCTTTTGGAACCTTGCTCCAACCTATCCTTGTTCTAACTACTTTAGTTTTAGTTGCTTTAGGATTTGCTGGAATTATGCTAATTTTACAAGCCCATGTAGCAGAAATTTTACAACAAAGGTTGTTTGTTCGTTTAGCTGCTGAGGTAAATTATAAACTTTCGCGTGTAAATCAAAAATATTTCTTAAAAAAATCTGGATCAGAATTAGTAAATTATTTTTTAGATATTTCCACTTTGCAAAAAGGTGCTGTAACCTTAGTTGTAGATGGTTTAGGAATTTTTTTACAAGGTGCAGTTGGGTTAATTGTTTTAGTTTTGTATCATCCTTTCTTTTTAATTTTAGATTCTATTATTTTATTTACTATCTTTTTTATAATTTTTAGGATCATGGGAAAGGATGCAACAAGTACTAGTATTAAAGAATCTAAAGCCAAACATGAACTCACTGCTTGGTTTGAAGAAATTGTAAAAAATGAGCATGTCTTTAAATCAGAAATAGCTCAACGTTACGCGACAATTAAAACTGAAACTATTACTAAAAAGTATTTAACATATCGCCAAAAACACTTTAGCATTTTACGAAGACAAATTGC
>CALDSP010000005.1 GCA_937924465.1 uncultured Leptospiraceae bacterium | reverse complement strand
TTTACTTACAAGGGGGTAAAAAAAGTGATTAGTACAAAATTTTCTCTCCAATTTACAAAGGGATATCTCTCGGAAACAGAATTGAACCAAGCTATTCAAAAAGCTGAACAGAATCGCAAAGTTCTCATAGAGAAAAAGGGTAAAGGAAATGAATTTTTAGGTTGGCTTACTCTTCCTAAATCTATTACTGAAACAGAAATTCAAAGCATTAATTCTACCTATAAAAAACTTTCTAATCATTCTGAATGTTTAGTAGCTGTAGGAATTGGAGGTTCTTATTTAGGGGCTCGTGCGGTTATAGAAGCAAGTCTACCTTTCTTTGAGAAAAAACAAGGCATGAAAATTTTGTATGCAGGGCATCATATTGATTCCGACTATCATAAGGAACTCTTGAGTTTTCTTGAAAATGTAGATTTTTCTATAAATGTAATCTCTAAGTCTGGTACTACAACAGAGCCCGCTTTAGCTTTTCGAAGTTTATATGGTTTGTTAGTTAAAAAATATGGAGAGTCAAAAGCAAAAGAGCACGTAGTTGCTACAACTGACAAAAGCAAAGGAGCACTTAAAAAATTTGCAGATGAAAAAGGCTTTGAAACCTATGTTATTCCCGATGATGTAGGTGGAAGATTTTCAGTGCTAACTCCAGTTGGGCTTCTTCCTATTGCTTGCGCAGGTTTAAATATTGCAGAACTTCTTTCTGGCGCACAACGTATGCAAGAATTCTTATATACTACAGAAGGTGACAAAAACTTAGCAAATCTTTATTCAGCTTACAGAAATACGTTGTATGCTAAAGGAAAAAAAGTAGAAGTTCTTGTAAATTATAATCCTAAGCTTTATTATTTTACAGAATGGTGGAAACAATTATATGGAGAAAGTGAAGGAAAAGAAAAAAAAGGAATTTTTCCTATTGGAGTGAACTTCACTACTGATTTACACTCCCTAGGGCAATATATTCAAGAAGGAGAGAGAATCCTTTTTGAGACGATTTTAGAAATAGAAAATCCAAACCAAGATATATTTGTAGAAGAGTTTGCTGGTGATATTGATGGATTGAATTATTTAAAAGGAAAATCACTCCACTATATAAATTCCAAAGCAATAGAGGGAACAAAACTAGCTCATTTAGAAGGAGGGGTTCCATCTTTAAGTATTTCTATACCCAAACTCAATTTAGAAAACATAGGTGAGTTAATTTATTTATTTGAGTTTGCTTGTGGAATTTCTGGTTATACGCTTGGGGTCAATCCATTTGATCAACCTGGTGTAGAAAATTACAAAAACAATATGTTTGCTTTGCTTGGTAAAAAAGGCTATGAAGACAAAAAAAATCAAGTTGAAGCAAAATTAAAAGAATTATGAAAATCTTACTTACAGGTGCAACAGGAAGTTTAGGAAAATTTGTCCTAGTGGATTTGCTTTCTCTAGGACATGAGGTTTTAACAATTGGAAGAAGAACTCCAAATATTTCTAGTCCTCTTCATTCTCATGAAAGTTTTGATTTTCGAAAAGATTCTAGTTTACAATTGAGTTTTGCACCCAAAGTAATTATTCACATGGCTGGAATTACAAGAGGACAAGCCAAGAATGAAACAGAATACAAAAAAGTAAATGTCCAAAGCACGGAAATTTTGGTTGAATTTGCTTTAAAGCACAATTCTAAATTTATTTATGCAAGTTCTGCTTCTGTGTATGGAGAAGGTTTGAACTTGAAAGAAAATTCTCCTTTGAATGGAACATCACTCTATGCCAAATCAAAAATTGAGGCTGAGCAAGTAATTCAAAAAAAAATTCAGAACTATCTAGTTTTTAGAATTGCCTCTGCCTTTGGAAAAGGAACACAAAGTTTTATTCATAAATTGTATCATTATGGGAAATCAGGATTTTTTCCATATCCTGTCAAAGCCAAACAATTACAAAAAACTTTTATTCATATAGAAGATGTATCTCATTTTATTGTGAAGTCTTTGGAAAAAGATATAACTGGAATTTTCAACTTGGCACATCCTCAACCTAAAAGCTATCTTGAAATTTTACAAATCATTGAAAAAAAGCTTGCAGAAGAGAAAAAGAATAAACCCGTTAAAATATACCTTCCTAAAACCATTTGGATTTTAGAAAAAAAAATGAGAAATATCCAAGGAAAGGATTCTTTACTCTCTCCTCTTTTTGAGAGTTCTACCTTGAATGTAAAAAAATTAGAAGAAAGTTTTGGAGAAATTCCAAAACATGACTTAAAAGAGATTGACCAAATATAGAAGACTCAATTTTCTTTTCAAAATGCAAAATATATAAATAAAACTATTTTAATTTATAACTATTCTTGCAAAGAAACTCTTTTTTAAAATTAAAGTATTATATGAATAGATTGGTGCTGGTGGCTGAAGATGATGAAATCATCTATGAATCTATAGAATCATCCTTAGCAAGGGAGGGAATTCAAACCATTCATTGTAAGGAAGGTCGCTCTGCTTTAGAGTTTTTTTTAAAAAACCCTGTTCCAGTAGTTCTCACAGATTTACGAATGCCGGGAATGAGTGGAAATGAACTTGTGGAACGTTTGCTTGCCCTTTCTCCAAAACCCATTATTCTCATTCAGTCAGTTGTAGATGATATTCAAATGATCATTACATATATGAAACGTGGAGTCTTTGATTATATTATTAAACCTTATTCTTTGCAGGAATTAGTTATAAGAATTAAAAAAGCATTTGAGTTGTTTGAACTTTTAGAGTATAGGTTAAAAATGCAAAGTTTAGAAAACTATCATCCTAACTTAAATGAGGATTCTCCTCCTGTTTTACTTGAAAAGTTTGACAAGCTAGTAAAAAATATTTTACTTAACTATCATAAACAGGGAGAGGGACTACACTTAGAAGAGCCCATGTATTTAAAATTAAAAAATCGATACGACGCCTCTAGTCCTATTTTGTGGGAAGTTGAAAGATTAGGATTTCATGATAAAATTCCAAACGAGGATGATAAAATTCCTGTAACAAATTTGATTTTTATTTTAGAGGGAGCAATCAAAAAGTTAGAAAAGTATCTCATATTAAAAAATCAAACAGTTTACATAAATGAATTAAATGAATCTTTTAAAAATTATTTTATTCTTTTAGATACAGAGAGTTTTCATACAGTACTAGTTGAGCTAATTTTAAATGCAATTAAATTTGGTGATCGATCTTCTGTTATTTTTATAAATATATCTTTAAAAGCTGACTCCCTTTTAGAAATTAAAATTGAAAACTCTATATCAGAAAATTTTTATTTACCTCCTACTTTAGACTTATTTTTTGAACCGTTTTATTTAACTCACGTTGAAGATCATTTAGAGTTTCCTACAGCAAATATTGGATTGGGTTTAACTTTGGTAAGAAAGATTGTTGCAAATCACAAAGGAGAAATTCGAGCTTTTTTACAAGAGACTGAAAATAAAAAAGCAAGAAAAATTTCTATACAAATTCATGTTCCTTTAATTTAATATTAGAATAGTGGAAATTGGGATTTTATTTTTTGTTTTAGATTCTAAGCCTGTTTATAAAGAGATCCTTTCTTTTTTACATTTAAAAAAAGAAAATATCCAAATACATTTTGCTCAAAATTTTGAAGAGTTTTATTATTTTTTAGAAAAACCTTGTAACGCTGTTTTACTAGATGCCGACATAAACAAGGAAGACTTAAAGTATACAGTTAAAAAAATTCAAGAAAAAAACACAGACATACCAATTTTAATTCTCTCTCAAAAATATAATGATGAATTGGCTAGTTTCTTCTTTGAGCTTGGAGTCAAGGATGTCATTCAGTATAAAGACAAAAATAAATTATTTCATAAATTAAATTGGGAATATAAAACTCAAAAGCTCTTAAACGAAAGAAAAGAATTGCTTTTTTCTTCTCAAATGAACGAAGAGCTTTATAGATCTCTTATTGAATTGCAGTCGGGTTTTATAAGAAAAATTACTCCCACTGGAAATTATATTTATGTAAATCAAGCTTACTGTGACTATATTAAAAAAACTAGAAAAGAAATTTATTCTGAAAATTTATTCTTAAACTTACCTGCTCCCAGTAGAGAAACATATATAAAGCATATTCGTTCTCTTACTCCTCAAAAATCTTCCGCAACAGTGGAATATTTTATTGATTCAGAAGAAGGAACTAAATACCAAGTATGGACGGATCATGCTATTTTTGATTCTTTAGGAAGATTGCAATCTATTATTGGAGTAGGTCAAGATGTTACAGAATCTAAGATTTTGGAAAAAGAAAGAAGAGAAATGGATAAAAAACTTCGAAAAAGTGAAAAAGATTTTCGAGATATGGCACTTAACGTTCCCGGAGTTATTTTTCAATTTAAAATTTCTCAACGAAAAGCAAGTTTTTCTTATGTAAGTCCTAGGGCTTGGGATATATTGAAAATTTTTCCAGAAGATTTAAAAGCAAGACTTTCAGCACTTAAGATTTATAAAGAAGATAGGAGACAATTTTTTCGAACCTTGAAAGAAAATTTAGCTAATCAAAGTTCTGTCAATTTGGAATGCAGAATACAAACTCAAAAGGATCGTTTAATTTGGATTCAGTTTATAGCAAATCCAATTCATTCTCATGAGATTATTTATAACGGAGTAATCCTGGATATTTCAGCAAGAAAAGAAGCAGAAATAGATCTTGCAAAACAAAAACAACTATTTAGTAATTTATTTCACTTTTCTCCTGTTGGAATTGCAATTGTAGATAAGTCCGGAATCTTTTTAAATGCAAATAAATCTTTTCAAGAAATTACAGGTTATTCAGAAGAAGAATTAAAAGTAATCCAAATAGATAATTTATTTTCAAATTGGGATCATAATTTTGAATTGAGTAAAAGTGAAGATTTTCATAAGCAAAAAGAATATGAAATCAAAACCAAACAGAATTTAAGAAAGATCGTCTTAATACAATCTACTTTACTTGATTATGGAAATAATTCAAACTTGAACTTGTATATTCTTGCTTTGTTAGATATTACACAACAAAAATTGCTAGAAGAAAAATTAACTCAAAAGAATAAAATGGAATCTATAGGAAATCTAGCAAGTAGCATAGCTCATGATTTTAATAATTTTTTACAGCCAATTATACTTTCTAGTAACATGATAATGGAGGAATTAAAAAATACAAATAATCTAAATATTGATAGAATCAAAAAATATAACAAAAGTATTATAGATAGCTCCGAAAAATCAAGAAAGCTAGTTTCTCAAATTTTAGATTTTTCAAGAAAAAGTAATAATAATTATACTAAAATAGAAATCACTAAAATCATTAAAGATTCCTTTCTTTCTATTTTAAACAGCTATCCAAACGAAAATATAAAAACAAGGATACTAATTCATGAAAAAAATTTATATACTCTTGGAGATCCATTTGCTATGAACCAAGTAATTTTAAATTTATTTACAAACTCATTAGATGCAATGAAAGATGTAGAAGAAAAAATTATGGAACTGGAAGTAAAAAGTGTTTTAAACTATGGAATTTTAAGAAATATTATTACTGGTTTTTCCAAATTGATCTATATTCGCTTTACTGATAATGGTATTGGAATTCCAAAAGAAAAAATCAATTATATCTTTGAACCTTTTTACACTGATAAAACTCATGGAAAAGGAACTGGTTTAGGACTTTCTATTGTTTATGGAATTATTAACCGTATGAATGGAGCCATTCAAGTGGAAAGTGAGGTTGGGCTGGGAACTAGTTTTATTATTTATCTTCCTTTAATTGAAAAATAAATTATGTCTTTCTTAGTGACAGGAACAGGGACTGGAGTTGGAAAGACTTTTTTTTCTATTTTGTTTATGCTTAAGTATGGAATTCAAAAAGATTGGTATTACTGGAAATACATAGAAACAGGTTCCAAAAAAGCAAGTGATTATTATTATTTAAGTAAAATACTTAAAAATAAAAACATTTATCCACCTATTTATAGATTTTCTTTACCAGCCTCTCCACATTATGCAGCACAAGTAGAGAAAAGAAAAATAAACACAAACAAATTATATAAAACTATCCAAATATGTTTATCAAAAAATAAGATCTTACTAGAAGGAGCGGGTGGAGTTTTGGTTCCATTAAGAGAGAACTTTTTAA
>CALDSP010000004.1 GCA_937924465.1 uncultured Leptospiraceae bacterium | reverse complement strand
GAAATTGAGAGTGAACAAGAAATTGACTCGTCTTTACTGTTTAATTTACCAAAAATAAAGAGTGTTACGCAGCAAGAGAATAGAAAAAAGTTACAAATTTACACCCATGACTCAACAGAGTTTTTAGAACATTTTTTTCATTATATAAGGGAAAAGAACATTAAAATAAAAAGTTTACAGAGTAGAAAAATGACGCTTGACGATCTATTTTTAAAACTTTCTGGACGACATTTAGAGGATTAAAATGAAAGAACTCATGATTGCAGAGTTTAAAGCATTTTATAGAAATCCGGGAATTTTGTTTTGGACTTTTGGGTTTCCGGTTATGTTAACAGTAATCTTAGGATTTGCCTTTACAAAAAAACAAGAAGGAATTCGAAAAGTTTCTTTAGTAAATCCTATTACAAAAGAGAGTTTTTTAAAAAATTCGCAAGCAACTAAAGGGTTGTACACTCAATTTATATTTTTTGAAGATGATTTACAAAATTCTACTTTGAAGTTAAAAAGAGGAGAAATAAGTCTTTATGTTACTTTGGAGAATGAGTCTTATCGTTATCATTTTGATCCCTCCAATAATGAAAGTTTTTTAACCTATCTAACATTAAAAGAAGCTCTTAGCTCATCTAAGAAAAATTCACATGAGATTGTAGAAGTAAAAGAAAAAGGCTCTCGCTATATTGACTTTTTACTTCCCGGACTTTTAGCAATGGGCATTATGAACTCTTGTTTATGGGGGAGTGGATGGAGTTTAATAGAGTTTCGTATTAAAAAACTTTTACGTAGACTTATGGCAACTCCTTTAACTAAACCTCAATTTTTAATTTCTCACTTGAGCATGAGAGTTTTCTTAAGCGGAATTGAGTTTCTTTTCCTAACTTTATTTGGATTTTTTTTGTTTGAAGTAGAAATGCAAGGAAGTCTTTTAGGACTTGGGATGATTTTTTTATCTGGAAACATTGCTTTTTCTGGAGCTGCAATTCTTATTTCAAGTAGAGCCTCAAATACTCAAGTAGCTAATGGTCTTATAAATGCCTTTACTTTACCTATGATGCTTATGTCGGGTGTGTTTTTTTCTTATCATAACTTTCCAGCTTTTTTAGAAAGATTAGCTTCTTATTTTCCTTTAACTATTTTAGCAGATAGTTTAAGAGAAATTTTCAACGAAGGTTCGGGATTTTCTTCTATTGTTTTTCCTTCCTTACAACTTATTGTATTTGGGATCATTTGTTTTTTAATAGGATTAAAATTTTATAAATGGGATTAGTTTTCTTTGTAAAGTTTATTTTAATATTCTAATCGAAACTGTATGTTAGCAAAGTAAAACTCTTGACCTGTTTTTGATCTAGAACCACTTACGTTGAGTGACAATATTGGTCCTAAAACTTTTAGCTTTATAGCTGTTTCTCTATCTGTGAGTATAAAATTAATGTTTTCTCCATCGCTCCATTGTTCATACAAAGAACGCAATTGATTTTCTTTGGATTGAAATAAACTAGAAATTTCAAATTTCCAATTTATACTTGGACGGATAGTAAACTTAAGTTCGTAAAGTTTATCTCCATTTTTTCGATTTTCTGCTCTAACTTGTATTTCACTTCCTTTTCTTTTCCATTCATAAGATAGACTTCCTGCTAAAACTTGGATAGGCAAATTATCTTTAGGTTCTTCTTTATAAATTCTAGTTCCAATGCATATAGCACCCAACGTAAAACTAAACAAAGAAATATTTCCTTCAAAAATACTAGACCTTCCCAGTTCACTCCATTGTCTAAACAAAAAAGTTCTATCGTAAAAATTTCTAGAAAGTCTCATAAAAATTGACTTTGTAGATATTTCCTCTCGAAATCGATCTGCAGTAGTGGTGAATAAACTTCCTCTTTCTCCTTCTCGAAACATGGAAAATTCTAATTCATGGTTTGTATTAGGAAAAAATATTTTTCCATTTAAATACCCTAAGTAGTTTTCTTTTTTACCAAATCCTTCTCCTCTTAGTTGAACAACTGTGTTTTCTGTAGGTTTCCAATCTTGAAGATTTAAGGATGAAAAGTACAATTCATTTTCTTTTGAATAAGCAAAAGCAAAGATATCTTTTGGAGTATAAAAATAAAAAGCAGGTTTTTTTTGAGAAAATCCATTTCCTAAAAAAAGTCCTATTCCAAAATCCAAATGATTCAATCCTAAGAAGTGAGAAGACTGAATTGGTTGTTCTACAATTTCAAAGTTAGGATTTTGAAATGCAGAGTAAAACCTTTCATCTCGCAGTAAATAAAATCCTTTAAATGGTTTGTAACGATGTCCACTCGCAAAGTGAAAAAATTTTTCTTTCCAAAGCAAACTTCCCAAAAACTTATTTTCTCTTTTTTCTCCAAAAACTCGGATTTTATTTTCCCATATACTTTCTATAAAAAAGTTTTCTTTTGTAGAATTTTCGGGTTTTACGAAACGACTTTGAAAATTTTCTCCTGTAAGTCCAAGTTGAAATTTCATAGGAATAATTTCATTAAAAGACTCTTTAGCTAGTATATTAGAAAAATTGAATATACTAATGACGCATAACGTAATGAATAAAATTTTATTCTTCATTTTGTTCCCTTTTTGCTTTTTGTAGTGAGTAACATTTAGCTTGGGTATCTTTGGGTAATGTTTTTAGAAGAGAATTATAACGAATTGGATCTTTGCTTGCTTCATGAATCAGTAAGGCTTCACGAAGAGGGATTTTTTTGTTTAATAGTTCATCTAAAGAAAGTGGATAAATGTATGTTTTTTTGTTAAAAACCTTAGGAAAGATTAAACGTTTTGATTGAATGGGCTTTTTAAATTTTGGAAACTTTTCTTCATAAACACTTACTTCGTTAAATAAATAAATTATTTCTTTCTTTTGAAAATAGTTTACACTAACTCCAAATGGTATATCTGATGAAATTTCATTTGCTTTTCCTAATGCACTAAGGTTTAAGTTTTGAATTGGAAAACTAATTCCAAACGAAATTTCCCAAAAAGTTTTTGACTTTTCGTAGTGTTTGGAAAGAAGTAATTTGAGTTGAATTTCTTTTCCTGAAAATAAAGCGAGATTATCGGAGTACGAATTTTCAAGATGAAAATAATTTCTAAAAATCAGGATTTGTTTTTCTTTATGAACGTGTAAGGAAAATCCCAGCTTTTTCTCTTGGTTTCCATATCCTAAAAATAAATTCCAAAAAGAATGAGATAAGTTAAAATAAAAATGCTTGGAATCTAAAAATTGATTTTGAATTTTAGAATTGTAAAAATTTTTTTGATAAACTCCCGAAATAATAAAATTTAAGCTTTGATACTCAAAATTTTTTCCTAGTCCAAAACCATAGCTTTTGGCAAGCTCTGTCTTTTTGTGGTGTAATCCAAAAAAATCTCCCCAAAAAATGGGATACAAAAGCAGGTCTTCACAAGCTAAACTAGAGCTAATTAAAAG
>CALDSP010000003.1 GCA_937924465.1 uncultured Leptospiraceae bacterium | reverse complement strand
TATAATAGACTCATTTCCTGAACTTAAAAAATATTCTTGTTTTGTTTCTAGGTTTAATTTTAAAATAAAACTATTATCGTGAACGTCTAATCTGTTGTTTGCATTCGTATCTTTACGAATAGATATATAATAAATTTCTTTTTCGTTAAATGAAGTAGAAACGGAAAGATCTAAATATTCATCATTTGTAATTCTTGTTTCTAAATTTGTTTTTAAATTAAGTAAATAAATTTCTCCATTCAAGTGATCTTTATTCGAAATATAAAAAACTTCATCTCCCGTTTTTGAAAAACAAGGTGAAATCCCTCCATTCAATGTAATGGGATACATTTTTTTTGTTGTAATTTCATAGATAACTAAATTTAATTTTCCCGGTGTAAAACGTTCACTTACGAAAACAATTTTTTTTCCATCCGGTGAAAATTTAGGTTCTTGATCTATCCATCTATCTTTTTTATTTAAATTTTTATAATTTGGATTTGTAATAAAAATTGGATTTTTTAACTCATTCATTTGTCCTTGTAAATGTCTTTGGATCCACTCTTGAGGATTCAATTCCACCAAAACAATATCTCCTGCTGAATCAAACTCTTCTGAAACAAAAGTTAAATACTTTCCATCGGGACTAAAGCTTGGTTTATACTCTGCTGCCGGATGTGTTGTAATAGGAACAGAAACAGAGGTTTTAAGATCTCTTATATGAATATCAAAATTACTTTCTTTATCCGTCGTATACACTAGAAATTGTCCATCTTGAGTTGTAGATCCTTGAAAATTGATTCCGCTTTGCACAGTAAGAGGAAAAGGCTTTTCATTTTTTCCAAAATAATTTTCGGCAATAGTCTTATAATCAAATTCTAAAGGTTTAATCTTAGTTGATTTTTGTAAAAAAGCACAGTTCCAAAACAAAATTACTAAGAAAGCATTTTGTAGAAAATGTAGTTTTGATAATAAGCCCATATTTTCTCTCACTAAATTTTAACGATTTTTTTAGATTTCAATTTTTTAAAAAGAATTTATTCTTTCTAATTTGTTGAAAAAATTTTTTCCAAGTGTTTTCCATTTTTTTATCTTGAATAAACCTTAGCTTAGGAAAATGATTTAGCTTATAAATTGTTTCTAAAGTAAAAGAAGAAATACCCTGCTGTTTTGTTTGCTCTGCAAAGTACCAAACCTCTGAAATACGAGCAAGTAAAATGGCTCCTGCACACATTAAGCAAGGCTCTAAGGTTGTAAGCAAAATAGAATTCTCTAAAAATTTGTTTTTTTGTTTTTGGATTGCTAAATCAATGGCTAGGATTTCACTATGATAATTTGTATTTTTTTCCTTTTCCACAAGATTGTGAGCAAAAGATAAAATTTCTAAATTTTGAAAGATCATAGTAAAAGAAGGAAGTTCATTTTCTTGAACATAAATTTTTTCAAAATTCTCCCAAAAAATTTTAATTCTATCATCCATGTTTATGAGAAACCAAAAGCATGTTCAAGAATAAGAGAGCATAAAAGCTCAAAATTCCAAAAGCAATAATATAAGCAAGTGCAAGTTCAAATTTATAAGAAACAAACATAGTCAAAGAAATTCCAAAGAAAATAGAAAGCCCAAGTCCAGAACCATAAATCTTAGGAACAAAGGAAAGTCTGCCAAGTAAAAAAAGCCCAATTAGGGGACCCATTGTGTAAGAAGCAATTCTTAATCCCAACTCTACAAGTCCCTCTGAAAGACTAGAGCTCAATAGCAAAGGAATCATAGAACTAAAAAATAAAATCATACCCCAAAGAAAGCTAATTTTTTTGGCAGAAGAATTCCAGTTCCAATCTTGAACTGTTGTAAGAGACAATGAATTAATAGAACTTGAAAGGGTAGACATGGCACTAGCCAAAATAGAAGCAAGCAAAAATCCAAGGAAGGGTGAAGGAATATTTTCTACAATGAATTTAGAAAAGACCTTATCGGGAAGAATAGTTTTATTTCCATAAAACACAAAAAGCAATATCCCAATCCCCAAAAACAAAGCAAACTGCAAAAAAATCACAAAACCCGAACCAATTAAAGCTAATTTAGCTTGTGTTTCTGTTTTACAAGCAAGGGCTCTTTGTACGAACATTTGATCTACCCCATGAGAACCTACGGAAAGCAACATACCACCCAAGATAGCATTTAAAAAAAAATAAGGAGAGGTTAGAAAATTTCCTTGAAAACCACGAAAAAATTGAGATTTATTATTTTCTAAAATAATTTGGAGAATATCGAATTCAGAAATTCCTTTTTGATTTAGAAGAAAAATTATATAACCAAAGGCAAATATTCCACCAAAAACATAAATAAAAAACTGTAAAGAGTCTGTCCAAACAACAGCTCTAAAACCTCCATAAACAGTATAAAGAATGGTTACAAAAGCAATACCCAAAAGTGTAAATAAATAAAGCCAAAACTCATTCATTTGAATATGAAAAAAATATTGAATAAAAATTACAACAGGTATAGACGTTGCAAATAAACGAACTCCATCTCCTAAAACTCTTGTAATTATAAAAGAAACTGACGC
>CALDSP010000002.1 GCA_937924465.1 uncultured Leptospiraceae bacterium | reverse complement strand
ATGATTTAGAATTTCATATAGATTTGGACATAGGAATAGCAATATTCCCCCATGATGGAAATGACCTAGAATCTCTTTTAAAAGCTGCTGATATAGCCATGTCTGTAGCTCAAGAAAAAGCAGGAAGCCAAGTAAAATTTTACTCTCAAAAAATGAGTTTAAACTTATACGAACAACTTATAATGGCAAATCGACTAAAAACAGTGGTACAGAGAGAAGAATTAGAAATTTTTTATCAACCTAAGCTTTCTCTGCAGGAAAAAAAAATCTTAAGTTTTGAAGCACTATTGCGTTGGAATCATCCTGAAATTGGATACATTTCTCCCGCAAAGTTTATACCCATTGCAGAACAAAATGGCTCTATTATTCCAATTGGAGAATGGACTATTCAAGAAGTTTGCAAACAAATTTATAAATGGCAAGAAATGGGGTTAGAGTTTACAGTGGCTGTAAATTTATCTTCTGTGCAATTTATTCGAGAAAATCTATACAGAGAAATTGCTAAAATTATCCAAAATAACCAAATTCCACCTTCTAAACTTGAGTTAGAAATTACAGAAAGCGGAGTTATGAAAAATTTAAAACTTGCTTTAAATATAATGCAACACTTAAGAGAAATTGGAGTTAGTTTATCCCTAGATGATTTTGGCACAGGTTATTCTAGCTTAAGCCATTTAAAAAAATTTCCAATTCAAAAACTCAAGATTGATCAATCTTTTATTCGAGAAATTCCACATAACAAAAAAGATACTGCAATTGTAAAAGCAATTGTGGAAATGGCAAATGAATTAGAAATTTTAACTGTAGCCGAAGGAGTTGAAAATACAGATCAGTTTAAGTTTTTACAGGACGTTGGGTGCAAAGAAATTCAAGGATACTACATAAGTAAACCTTTAAAATTTTCAGAAGTTTCAGAATTTATAAATCATTTCCATTCACAAGTAGTTGGAATATAAACTAAACCTTCAAACTTAGAAATCTCTCCTTTTTCAATTTCTATTTCTAGTGCATTTTCTTTCCAAATTAAACAACCTTCCGTATGATTTTCTCCTTTATGAATTGAAAAACTTAGAGAATAACTTCCCTCTCTAAACCGAACAGGAAAAGAAAATACACATTCAAATTCTAAACTAGGTTTAAAATTCATTTTCGCATTTAAAATATAAGAATTTGTTCCAAAAACTCTAATTCCTCTTCTATCTTCAATATGAAATCCTACTGTTAAATCAGAAATATATTGTTTTAACTTAAACTTGATTTTTAAAACTATAAGCTCATCAATAAAAAAATGAGTTTTTTTTACACCTGTTTTAGTTTCTGTATAAACCAAATATTGCACTAAGGAATTAGAAATTTCAGAATAAGTGGGTTCAAGATTTCCTAAAATTTCCATATACTTTTCTAACGCCTCTTTGGGCTTAGCGACTGTTCTAACCTTACCCTTTTCTAAAACCAAAACCCGATTGCAAACATAAGAAATCAAATGAAGATCATGACTTACCAAAACAACCCGAGTTCCTTCTTTTGCAAAGTTTTGAACTCTTTTAATGGATTTTTGTTGAAAGCTAGCATCTCCAACAGAAAGAGCCTCATCAATGAGTAAAATACTTGCTCGTTCTAAAGTAGCTAAGGCAAACCCAAGTCTTACATTCATACCACTAGAATAAGTTTTGAGTGGATATTTGCGAAATTCACTTAAACCTGCAAACTCAAAAATTTCATTTATTTTGGAAAGAATTTGTTTTTTTGTATAACCTAAAAGCAAACCATTATAAAATATATTTTCTTCTCCAGTAAGCTCTGGATTAAAACCCACTCCAAGCTCAATTAAAGCACGTAACGTCCCTTGTTTTATAATTTTGCCCTTTTCAAAATTAGTTACTCCACTTAAAATTTTAAGTAAGGTAGACTTTCCTGCACCATTTCGACCAATAATTCCAAAAATTTCTCCCTCTTGAACTTCAAAGCTCACATTATCCAAAGCTGTAAACTGCAAATCTCCCCTATAAAAACCAAAACTTAAAACGGAAGGAATTCTCTTCCATGGCTTAGAATATCCATAAAAGATCTTTGTTAAATTTTTTACTTGAAGCATAATTTATATTTGATCCAGCACAATGGCACGAATGCGATAGTTAGCAAAAAATAAGAAAAAAATAGAAACAAATAACAAAATGCAAATAGAAATCCAATTGATTTTAGGAGAATAGTTTTCCAAAAGAAAATAGCGAAAAATTTCTAAACTTGAAAACAAAGGATTCCACGACAAAACCTCAGCAAATGTAGAATTAGAAGAATACAGGATTGGCAGAGACCAAAAAACTAATTGAAGAAACATCCTTAAAACAGGAGATATATCTTTTAGAAGAACATTTGAATTTGCTAAGTAGACAAGAATAGGAAAAAAAAAGAAAGCATTTAAAATCAAAAATAAAACTCCAAACCAACAGAAATACAAATTTAAAATTTGTAAGAAATAAAAAACACATAAAATAGGAAAATAAAGTAAAAAATAATGAAAGCTCATTTGTAAAGCAGGAATCAGTAAAATATAATTTACTGAAATTGTAGTCTTTTTTAATAAATTCCTGTTTTCTACTAGAATATTGGAAGTTCTTAAAATAAATTCTTGAAATGGAATCCAAAATACAATTCCAGAAAGCAAGAGCGAAAAATCTTTACTTTCTTTATAAAATTGATTCAAATTTAAAATTATAGAAACAAAAATGTAAAGTCCTAAAAAAAATACACTTTGTAAAATCATCCAAAAAATTCCAAGAACACTTCCAGCATATTGAATTGTATAATCTCTTTTTGTAAGAGCAAACAACAGATAGGCTTTTTGCAATAAGTCTTGCATTTATAATTTAAACGAATTTACAATTTGCACAAGTCCAGAAGAATAGTTTTCTAACTCTACTGCAAGAGTTTTAATTTTCTCTACTTCTTCTAGAGAGGTGTTATTTGAATTTAATAATTTTTCCATTTCCAAGTTAATTCCTTCAGAAGAAGTATGAATAGAGTCCATGTTTTCTTTTACATTTATTGAAAATTTATTTAAAACTTTTGCATTTTCTGAAATTTTAATAATATCTTGAATCTGTCTCATAATGTTTGCATGAAAACTACTTGTTTTTTCTTCAATACTACTTATAGCAGAGAGAATTTCTTTTAAAATTACTGAAGAACTATATACCTTACTTACTCCTTCATTTACAGTTTTCAAAGTTTCTTCAGTAAGTTGTCTCACAGATTTTACACTATCTATTGTTTTTTGGGCTAGTTTTGTAATCTCACTGGCTACCACTGCAAAACCTCTACCAAACTCTCCCGCTCTAGCCGCTTCAATAGAAGCATTTAAAGCTAAAAGATTTGTCATATCGGATATATCTGTAATCATATTTGTAAATTCAGTAATTTTTGCCGTTTTTTGTTTTACATTTTCCATAGACTTGATCACTTCATTTACACCATCTTCACCTATTTTAACTTTAGCTTGAGATTCCTGAATTGATTTCACTAATTCTTTAATTTTTATGCTAGTTTCATCTCCAAGTTTTTCTAAATCTAAAAGTTGGGAATTAATTCCTTGAATAATTTGAAAAACCACATGAAAACTTTCTCCAACAACTATAAAAGCATTTTGGTTTTCTTTTAAAATAGAGTTTGTGGAGTAAACAGCATTTTGTGTGTTTGCACTATTTGTCTCTAAAATTGTACTCATAGCTTTAACTTCTTCTGCCTTTGAATTTAATTCATTTCCATAATAACGAAGGGAACTTAGAATTCCCGATAAATTGAGCAAAACTGTATTTAAAGAAGAATATAAACTAGCAAACTCATTGTTTACATTTTTACTTTCTATATCTACTTGTAAGTTCCCTTCTGAAATTAAAATCAGAGAATCTTCTAAAAATTCTAAATCTTGAAACTTTCTTTTTAAATAATAATACAAAAGCAACCCCACAATAATAAGAAGAACAAGAAAAACTAAACCTAATTTTAAAGAAAAATCTAAAAAGATTGGCACCATATTTTCTCTGGACATAGAAATTTCCAAAAACCCAATAGTTTCTAGATTCTCATT
>CALDSP010000001.1 GCA_937924465.1 uncultured Leptospiraceae bacterium | reverse complement strand
GGATTTCAGAAGGAATTACTAGTTTTTACGATAATTATTTTTTGTTACTTAGCAAAGTAATTAAAATCTCTGATTATCTAGGAGAAGTTCTAAAAGATATTAATCATCTTACAAGAAGTGAAGGGGAGAAATGGATGAGCCTAGAATCGGCTTCTTTCAATACTTGGATAAAATACTACATGCGAGATGAAAATTCACACAACGTTTCTGTTTCTTACTATACTAAAGGTGGAATTCTTGCTTTATGTATGTATTTATATATCTTAAAACAAACTAAAGGAAAAAAAAGTTTAACTGACGTTATGCGACATTTATATAAAGTTTATGCAATTACAAAAAAAACAGGATTTACGAAACAAGATTTTTTTGATTCTTGTTTAGAAGCTACTGGAGTTGATATATATAAAGAGTTTAAGAATTATATTGAAAAACCTGTTACTATACCATATCAAAAATATCTTTCTATTCTAGGAATTAAACTAGCTAGGGTTGTTAGAGAAACCTGCCTGCATTTTGAAGCTGAAACTGAAAATGGAATAACTAATGTATCGAAAATTTATCATGAACGCTTAAGAAATGTAGATATATCTGTTGGAGATGAAATTATTGCTATCAATGGAGAGAAAGTCGATAAAAAAAAAATCGATGAACTCTCTGTGAACCTAAAAAGAAATCAACAAATTAAAATTTTACTTTCAAGAAATGGAAAAGAAAAAGAAGTCAATTACCAAGCTAAATACCACTATATTTATGATTATTATTTCAATCTCAAAAAAGAGTTAAAAGAAAACCGTTTAGCAAAAATATTTTTTAAAGGAGTGAAAACTTAATACTTTACTATTCGGCAATTTTATTGCAATTCTTAAAAAGAAATGAAACACAGTTTTGTTTTAGTAATTTTTAATTAACAAGCATCTCCTCCTCCCGAGGCAACTTGCTTGAATTCTTTTGGACTTAGTTCATAAATTTCTTGCAAGTATCCATCAAAACCATTGCTATACATGATAAATATTAGTTTCTCATCTTTAATAAAGCCACCTTTTAAGTGAAAACTTCCTCCATAGGGAGCTACTTCTTCACCGAGCTCTTTAAAGTTAGAAAAAACTTTTTTATTTACTTTGTTTTTATTTAAAGTATAAATGAGAAATAAATTTCCATGTTCAAAATCTCCTTTCTTTGTTGCAAAACGACTCAAAACAAATTGATTGTTGTTTGCGTTTGCTAGGTAATGTTTTTCTAATAAGTCTTTTGTTTCTTCTTGAGAAATATTATTTTTTACAAATTCTTGAATAGCATTTTGGCGAATTTGTTTGAGTAAGCTATCACTTACTTTATCATTGAGTTCAATAGTTTGAGGTTTGAATCCATAAACTACTAAATACTCTTCCTTTGAAGAGTCCAAATTAGAGCGGATTTTTCCACCTTTGTATTCTTGGCATCCAAATTTTCCCACTTCAAAAATATTTTTACTTTCGACTATTTTACCTGTTTTATTTAAAATACTAAAATTATACTTATTATTTAAAGCAAGTTTAAGAAAAGCTGCTGATTCAATTTGATCAACTGCAACCCCAAGCCAAATTTGATTTATATGAAAAGCAATTGGTTGAATATGATTGACTCCTAATACATCGGTTGGTTTTAGGCTTGCAATCATATGGGCCTTGTTAATATCTTTAGGATGAATAGAAGAAAGAAATTGAGTAGATAAAAAACCTTTGGTTTTTCCTATGCTGACTTCCACCCAACCATAAGGTAAGTTGCTATCTTCATGATTCGTTTTTGTAACTTTTACCTGTGTTCCTCTTTCCAATTTTTGTATGACCTGTCCTTTTTCAGGAGCTTGCCGAAGATTGAGTGTTCCAGATTCAGTGAATACATAGTAGCTTTTTCCTTTCTCAATTGCTTGAGCAAAAATGATGGATGAAGTAAAAAATAAAAATAAAAGAAATAAAATTTTCATAATTTTTCCCTTTCGTTAAATAATTCAGTTATTTTATAAAGCGAGCAGAAATCAACTTCAATAAATAAAAATTTATTTAAATCTTTAAATTCAAGAATTTTCAAATTGTTAGTTTTTGAACAATTACACTATGAAAATTTTTTTCCTTTCCCATTCTCTAACTTTTGCTTGACTACTTCATGAAATTTTTTAAATTTTATTAAATAAATTTGAAGAAGGTATTTTATGCAGGATGGTTATGAGCTTTCCGATTTTGAAAATAATCAAGAAACATTCAATGACTTACAAAATCTGGAATCCTTCAAAAAATTCATAATTGATGAGAATCGAGGACGTCCTGTTTTTATGATTCGTTTTGAAAACATACAAAATATAAGTTTAATTGATTTTATTGCCTTATTAAAAAAAGAAATTAAAAATATTTTAGAAACCTCGGACTTAAAGATGGGTTTTTATTTCATTGAATCAAAACAAAGTTTACTTATGGGTTTAGTTTCTTTACAAGAGCAATCAGCGGATCGGCTTCCAAACATTGATAATTCTTTTGGAAGGTTTCATCAAGATTGTATTAGGCAAAAAATTTGTCAGTTTGATTACGGGATTGCTCGAACTCAAAGTAATTATATATCCACAGTGAATGAAATTTACAGTGACCTTGTAACAACCTCTGAAAAAAATTTACATGATAATTTAGTTCGTTGGGGGTGGACTTATTTTAATCGTGCTAATACTTATATATCTGGAAGTGGGACGGAGGCAATGCTTCAACCTACAGTATATTATGATCATAAAAAAAAGATTTTTTCAGTGAAGGGTGGGGAAGTTTTTGTAGGTGGGGGAGCTTACAAGGGCTATAAAGATCTAATTAACGATATCCCTCTTTCTCAAGACATTAAACGCATAGAACTTTTGATTCTTGAAAAATTGATTATCGCTTGTGAAAGAGCACCTGGCTTACTCAAATTTAATATCTCTCCGCAGTCATTATTAGATACTTTTTCCAATTATGAAAAGGTGAGTCGATTTAATATGTTAATTCGCTCTCGAGGTTTATATCCCAATAATGTTCGATTTGAACTTATAGAAAAACATTATGAAGAGGGTGAATTTCTGTTGCGTGACGTCTGTCGATGTTTTTGGGATTATGGTTTTAGTTTTGCTGCTGATGACTTTGGGGTCAAAAGTTCTAGTCATCAAATTGTATTAGATTTGGGAGTTATGATCCAAGAATTTAAACTAGATCCTATTTCTTTTAAATTTAAAGCAAATGAGGATAATGTAAAATTTTTGGATAATTTAGCCTTTATTGATTATTGTAAAAAACTTGCCGATAACCGAGAGGCTACAATTACTGCTGAAGCTGTAGAAGATCTAGAAACATTGAAATTTTTAATGGAGCATCAAATCTATCAATACCAGGCATTCATACTTTTTAGTAAAATTCCCATTGCGCAGTACAAAGAGGAGTTTGAAAAATTACAAGGACTTCCTGAAGAAGTAGTTTATGAAATATTAGGTAATCCTAAATTACTAAAAGAACAAAAGAAAATAGGTCATATTTTTCAAGTAGCAAAACAAAATGGTTTATGGAATTACTAAAACGATAATTCTTTTAAAGAAATATATTCTTTCCTAAGACTTAAATTTAAAAAACTATACAATAAATTTTTTACTAATCTTTAAAATCATTTTTTGTTGCAAAAAAATAATTCTCATAAAAGAGTCAATCAAACTAATAAAACAAAAACATTTATAGGAGTTTCTTATGTCAAAAGAACTTGACTCTAATTTAATTTGGAAAATTGGGATGGGAATTGTTGCTTTTGTGATTTTAATTTCTATCAATCCCTGTGTGATTATTCCAGCAGGTCACAGAGGAGTTGTATTAAATTTTGGTGCTGTATCCGATAAGGTTCTTTCTGAAGGCTTGCACATGAGAGTTCCAGTTATGCAATCTATTGAAGAGGTAGATGTTCGAGTTAAAAAAAGCGAAACAAAATGTGAAGCTGCTTCAAAAGATTTGCAAAATATTACTTCTATTATTGCCGTGAATTATCATTTACGAGAAGATAAAGTAAATGAATTATATAAAAACGTAGGTATGTATTATGAAAGTACAATTATTGATCCTGCTGTCCAAGAAGTAGTAAAAGCAGTAACAGCACGTTACACAGCTACTGAACTGATTACGTTACGTGAACAGGTTAGTACTCTTATTAAAGAATCCCTTGAAACTAGACTTTCTAAATACTTTATTTTAATTGATGATTTTTCTATAAAAGACTTTCAGTTTTCCGCTACCTTTACAAAAGCAATTGAAGCCAAACAAGAAGCAGAACAGTTAGCACTCAAAGCAGAAAGAGATTTACAAAGGTATAAAATTGAAGCAGAACAGAAAATTGCTACTGCTAGAGCAGAGGCAGAATCTCTTCGTTTAAAAAATATTTCGGTTACTCCTTTAATGATTCAACTAAACGCAATTGAAAAATGGGATGGAAAACTTCCGCAGTATATGCTTTCTGGAAATACAATTCCCTTTTTAAACATTAAGTAGCTTTTTAGCCTACACTAAAATAGACCTAAGAATACTTGCTACAAGGCTTAGTATTTAAAAAGTTGTAAGTATGAGCATAGAAATGCAACATTATGTGGTTTATTTTATTGTAGGTTTTGCTGTTTATAAACTATTCTCTCCTGTTTTATTTTGGGCATTTAGTAAATACAAACAATGGAAAAATCCCAATCAAAAAGAAGACTTTTATTCTTGTTATACAGAGGTCTGTTCAAAATGTAGCATTCGAAAACATGAATAGGAAAATTCTAATAGGAGTAGATGCCCGTCCTTTGGCATATGGGTTTACAGGAAATTCTCGTTATCTTTGGGAAGTGCTCAAAATTATAACTAAATTAGAGCACCCTTTTCAATTTCGTTTATACTCAAATAAGCCTATTCATAAAGTATTTTCTGAAATTGGGCAGTTACCTAACGTAGAATTAGCACCCATAAAATCTTTTTTAGGTGTATTTTGGTTAAATTTTATCTTACCTCGCCAGCTTAGGCAAGATCAAGTGTCCATTTTTTGGGGAACATTACAATTACTGCCCATTTTTCCCTTGCATTGTCCCATGATTGTCAACTATCATGATGTAAACTTTTTATCTGCCCCTCAAACTATGACAAAGCTCAATTTTTGGCAGCATAAAATTTTATCTCGCTTTACATTACGCAATGCTAACCGAATTTTGTGTCTTTCTAAAAATACGGAAAAAGAACTTCATGAGTACTCTAAACAAACATGTAATAAAACCCGTGTTGTTTATCCCGGAGCAAATAGAGATAATTTTGTAGCAAAAGAATTGCCATACAAAAAATTTATTTTAAGTGTTGGAACTTTAGAACCAAGAAAAAATTTATTTACTATTGTAAAGGCATATCTTAAACTTAAAGAAGAACAAAAGGGCTTTCCTTATTCTCTTTTGCTTGCAGGTCGGTTTGGTTGGGGAGATAAAACTCTTGCAGAAGATTTGCAAAATAATAAGTACACACGTTTTGGAATTTTTTTTCACGAAAATCCAAGTGAAGAAGAACTTCTTTATTTGTACAAGAACTGTGAATTTTTTGTATTTCCTTCTTTACATGAAGGTTTTGGTTTGCCTTTAATTGAGGCTATGGTAGAAGATAAATGTTGTATCGCATCTGACATACCTGTTTTTTGCGAAATTTTAAATAAAGAAGATGATATATTTGTTCCTCCTTTAGATATAGATGCTTGGAAACATGCTTTTTTGAATATGGCAAATCGATCTATTAAAACTCGAACTCATAAAATAAAAGAAGATGAATGGAATTGGCACACAACGTCCAAACAAATTCTAGAAGAATTATTTAAACTAAGTAAAATTTCAAATTAGTTATATTT